>JAESSV010000061.1 GCA_016763895.1 Magnetovibrio sp.
CCCGGCGTGGATATTATTTTGGGCCCTGAAATGAAGTCTACGGGTGAAGTCATGGGCATAGACGATACCTTTGCCAAGGCCTTTGCCAAATCTCAATTGGGGGCTGGTACCTTTCTTCCAACCGAAGGCACCGCCTTTATTTCCGTCAAAGAAACCGACAAGGATGAAATCACGGCTGTGGCACAAAAGCTTTTGGAACAAGGCTTTAAAATTATTGCCACGGGCGGTACGGCCAAACATCTGGCCAGCAAAGGGCTTGAAGTGACCCAAGTCAACAAAGTGCTTGAAGGCCGTCCCCATTGCGTGGATGCGATTTTGTCGGATGAGGTTCAATTGGTCGTCAACACCACCCATGGTGCTCAGGCCATTTCCGACAGCTTTACCATTCGCAGGTCCGCGCTCACCAACAATGTGCCACATTACACCACAGTGGCCGGTGCCCTCGCCGCCGCAAGTGCGATTGAAGCCTTGCGTGCCGGAACACTTGATGTGAAGCCATTACAGGACTATCCTTACCGAACGTTGTAAACGACGGACTTAAAATCAGATGACCACGGCCCGCTTTAGATCAATTGGCGGGCCAAGATTTTTTATATGAAGGTCACGCAAGAAAAGAGAAGTTTTATGGATAAGATTCCAATGACCGCAGGCGGTCTTCAACAATTAGAAGACGAACTGCGTAACTTAAAAGACAATGAACGTTTGGCTGTTATCAAAGCCATTTCCGAAGCCCGCGAACATGGCGATTTATCGGAAAATGCCGAATACCACGCGGCCCGAGAACGCCAAAGCTTCATCGAAGGCCGGATCAAGGAGCTGGAATCCATTATCAGCTATGCCGATATCATCGACCCCACCAAAATGTCGGGCGATGTGGTGCGATTTGGCGCAACAATTTTGTTGGCGGACGAAGATACGGACGAAGAATCCACCTATCAAATCGTTGGTCAATACGAAAGCGACATTGAAAAAGGCAAGCTTTCCGTCAGCGCTCCTCTGGCTCGGGGGCTTATCGGCAAAAACCTTGGCGACAGCGTCGAAGTCAAAACGCCCAGAGGCTCAAAGTCTTATGAGATTGTGAAGGTTGACTATGTTTAGGGTCTAATCCCAAAGTGCATGCCGACGTGTTTCTGTTTATTTACCGTCAAGAAAGACCAATATGCCAATCCAAGTCCACAAATCTGCTTTTCGCCGCCAAGCAATCTATATTACCTTGGGCGGCGGGCTGATTGTGGCTTTGACCATATTTTTGGGCATGATGTCTTTGGCGCGTTTTGGAGCCGTTGAAGCCGCGTGGGAAGATCACAGCAAACGCGCCTCCGCCATTGGCGGAATGCTTGATATTTATATTCAAAAATATAAACAACTCGGCGCGTTAACCGCAACAGATCAAGATCTTCAAACAATTGATGCGTTCGTAAAGGAATCAGATGCCAAAGATCTGAAGGCCTTGGATATCCTTGAAAATCGGTTGGGTAAACAAGCGGATAATACTCAAAAAAAGGCCCTAAAATCTTATGCCGAAGCGGTCTATTTCCTGAAAATTTTGACGGGCTTATTAATTCTGACGGTCGCAACGGGCATCGCCTTGATGATCCTTTTTCTGCGCCGTGTGGTGGTTGCAAACGAAGGCATCATCAAACGCCAAGAACAACTTGATATTCTTTTAGATACGTTTCCCGACCCGATGTTAAATGTATCGCCGAAAGGCGACATTGTGCGGGCAAACATGATGGCCTCGACTTTTTTTGGCTACACCACCGATGAGCTTCTTGGCATGCGCATCGAACAACTTTTACCCTCACGTTTTCGCAAAAATCATCCCCGGCAACGGCGTAAGTATTTTAAGAAACCGGAACATCGCAGCATGGGCTCGCGCAGCACGCTGCAAGCCTTGACAAAGGATGGTCGTGAGCCTTTTGTGGAAATCAGCCTCAGCCACACGGGATCAGGAGAAAACCGCCTCGCAACGGTCAATGTCTTAGATGTAACCGAACGCGAACAAGGACGACTGGAATTAGAACACGCCAGAAAACGCGCGGAATCGGCTTTGAAGCTTCAAGGAAAGCTGCAAGCTGGGTTGGTGGAATCTGAAAAAATGGCCGCTTTGGGAGGTTTGGTTGCCGGCATTGCCCATGAAATCAACACTCCGATCGGAGTCGCCCTAACATCAGCAACGCACCTGAGTTCAGAAACGAAAAAAGCCAATGCTTTATACAGGTCCGGGGAAATGACGGAAGAGGCGTTAAACGATTATTTTGATACGGCAAATCAGGTCGCGCAGATGCTGAGCTTAAACACCCAGCGCGCTTCGGACCTTATCCAAAGCTTTAAGCAAGTGGCCGTCGACCAAACGGCCGATAAAAGCAGAACGTATGATTTAGAAAGCTATATCCAAGAAACCTTGCTAAGCCTTAAGCCTCACTTAAAAAACCGCCCGATCAAAATTCAAGTTAAATGTGTTGGGGATATGTCGGTCACGGGGCATGCGGGCGGTGTTTCGCAAGTCTTAACAAATTTCATCACCAATTCAGTGCGCTATGCTTTTGATGGGGGTCAATCTGGAAACATCAACATTTCAGTCAAAGGGACCAAGCGTAATATAAAGCTCGTTTATAAAGACGATGGCAACGGCATAAGCGCCGATTTACAAAAAAATGTTTTCGATCCCTTTGTCACAACAGGCCGAAGTGCCGGTGGAAGTGGCCTTGGTTTATATATTGTCTATAATATAGTCACACAAAGTTTAAAGGGTTCCGTTGAACTCACCAGTGCTGAAAATGAAGGGGCTAAGTTTGTTGTTCGCTTCCCGCGAGTTACAGCAGCTCTTAATTAGGATACGTTCATATGACCGATCTAAAAAGGCCTCTAAATCTTAAACCATCATCTGCTCCGATCCCCACGTCCCTAAATAAGCCCAAATGGCGAGTTTTGGTTGTTGACGATGAAGAAGAAGTCCATGCCGTTACAAAATTGATCTTAAGCAAGATAAAATTTAAAGGGCGAGGTTTGGAAATTTTATCGGCATATTCGGCTGCCGAGGCGGTTGAGGTTTTAAACCGGGAAAAAGACATCGCGATCGTTTTTTTAGATGTCGTTATGGAAACCGACGATGCGGGCTTGAAGCTCGTCAAAATTATTCGCAAAGATATGGCCAATCATATGGTGCGCATTATCTTGCGCACAGGCCAACCCGGTCAAGCTCCCGAAGAAAACATCATTATTGATTACGACATAAATGATTATAAATCCAAAAACGAACTGACCGCTCAAAAATTGTTTACCGTGGTCATTTCCAGTTTGCGGGCGTACATGACCATCACCGCTTTGGACAAAAACAAGCGTGGGTTAGAGAAAATATTAGAGAGTTCCAGCAACCTGTACGATGTGGAATCTATTCAAAGATTTGCCTCTGGTATCTTGACTCAACTGTCGACCTTTATCGATTGCCAAGCGGAAGGCATCATCTGTGTCGAATTCCAACCCGACAGTCATCCGGACGACAGCGTGCCTTGTAAGGATATTCGAATTCTAGCCACATCCGGTGAATACAATGATTGCAACACATGCCCGATGGATGGAACGTGCAAACACGAGGTGATGATTGACTTGATCAAAAAAGCCTTGAAACACCGCAAGAACCAAATTTCTGATGACTATACCGTGCTGTTTTTCGATGCCGGAAAAAACAAAGGAACAGCCGCTCTCTTGCACGGCGGGCTAAACACATCCGATGAAAATGATCGCAGAATCTTAGAAGTGTTTACGTCCAAAATTTCTATCGCTTTTGCCAACGCCTTTAACTATCAACGCATGATTTCCGCCGAAGAAGCAGCCGTTACGGATTACTTAACAGGCCTGAACAATCGCCGCCAACTGATCCGTTTGGGTAAACCTTTGGCGTCGGGCGCATTTCGATCGGGGGCCCAAATGGCGGTGGCGATGTTGGACATCGATCATTTCAAAAAAGTAAATGATTCCCTTGGTCATGATGCCGGTGATGAAGTGTTAAGACGTATGGGGCAAATGTTAAAAGAACGTTTTCGCACCAGCGATGTCTTGGCCCGTTTTGGGGGCGAAGAATTTTGCATCATTGCCGCAAACTTAGCGACCGAAGCAGCGGTCGAGCTTTTTGATAATTTTCGCAAACACCTAGAAGAAGAAATTTTTCTGGTGCTTGGAAAATCGTTCTCCGTGACCGTGAGCATTGGTATTTGCACCAAGGTTTACGATAATATTGACGAGATGATTTCACGTGCGGATCAGTTGCTTTATCAGGCCAAAGAAAAAGGCCGCAATTGCGTTTATTCCAGCTGATCGGCTAAAACCAACCTGCATGCAAGTGAAACATGGTAACAACGGCGACAATCAAAACGTTGATCAAGCAGCCGACCACATAAAGATACAGCGCGCGTTCAATGTCTGTTTCTGTGGCCTTTGCCGTGCCCCGGCCAATCCACGGATCATTTTGGGTGTGTTGGCTGTATTTTCGCGGCCCCGCAAGAGCCAGATTTAAAGCCCCGGCCATAGCGCCTTCCGGCCACCCTGCGTTGGGTGATTTGTGTTTTGAAGCATCTCGCCACATGGTCACAAAAGCCCGCACGGGGTTGGCTCTTGGTGACATCAAGGCCGCCAAGGTGAGGATGATCCCCGCCAAACGGGATGCAAACAGGTTCAACACATCGTCCAGTTTGGCGGCCGTAAATCCAAACGCAGAATACTTTTCATTGCGATAGCCAATCATGGAATCCAACGTATTCACGGCTTTGTATATGAACAATCCGGGCAAACCGAACAAAACATACCAAAATACCGGGGCCACCACGCCGTCTGAAAAATTTTCGGCCAGGCTTTCAATGCTGGCGCGCGCAACGCCATGCTTGTCCAAAAAAGCGGGGTCTCGCCCAACGATGTGTCCTACGGCGATGCGTCCAGCCGGAAGCCCACCCGTTTTCAAGGCCACAGCCACCCGGTGCACGGCCCCATATAATTCACGTTGAGCCAGCAATGCAATCAACAAAAACAACTCAAGAAACCAACCAAAGGTGTTGTTCAAGGTCAGCCATTGCACGCCAACCCCAACCGCGCCCGCAAAAACAATAATGATGACCACGGTTAGGGCGCCGCGAAACGCCCGGTCTACGGAACTGCGGTTCGCCCGGTTAAGTTTCGCATCAAACCATGAGATCATCTTGCCAACACACACCACCGGGTGAGGCAATACCTTGAAAACAAAGCCCATTCCACCAACCGCCGCATCCAAAATCAAAGCCAAAAGCAACAATATAAAAGGGTCAAAACCCGAATTCTGTCCGATAATATCAAATGTAAACATGGCGGGAGTTTATGCTTAAAATCTTTTATATGAATTAAAATTGTGAAGTCTCTGACAAAGACTTATAAAGCACCCTTGGAATCGATAAAAACCGCCAGAGGCAAAGACCAGCGAAAGGGACCAAAACCGTGTCCAATCCAACCGACCTTCCTGCCATTATGATTTGTGGCCATGGCTCGCGCTCAAAAGCAGCCGTGGATGAATTTAATCAACTCGCCGTCCGCATCAAAGAACGCCTCCCCAACCACCAGGTTGAAAGTGGGTTTTTGGAATTTGCCACCCCTGTCATTGGCACGGGATTGGATAAATTGCGTGATTCAGGTGCGAAAAAGATTGTGTGTCTGCCGAGCATGTTATTTGCCGCAGGCCACGTTAAAAACGACCTGCCCAGCGAAATCAATAATTATGGCGCTGAAAATGAAGGCTTAGAGCTCATTTTCGCAGCAGACTTAGGCCTAGATGCAAGGCTTTTAGAAGCCGCCAAACAACGCATTCAAGACGCCATTGACGATGCTTCTACGGACGTTGCCCCCGAAGACACCTTGTTGTTGGTGGTTGGGCGGGGCACCAATGATTCCGATGCCAACTCAAACGTGGCAAAAGTCACCCGCATGTTGTGGGAAGGCTTGAATTTGGGCTGGGCGGAAACCGCGTATTCGGGCGTTGCCTATCCCTTGGTGGATCAAGCCCTTGAACGCGTCACAAAAATGGGTTTTAAACGCGTCATCGTGTTTCCTTACTTTTTGTTTTCCGGAATTTTGGTCACCCGCATTTTCAATTGGGCAGACGCGGCGGCGGCAAAAAATTCAGACATTGAATTTTTAAAAGCCTCCTACCTAAACGATCACCCCAAAGTCATTGATGCCTTTATCGCGCGCATGGAAGAAGCGTTAGATGGGCAAGGCAACATGAATTGCCAGCTGTGCAAATACAGGGAACAAATCATCGGTCATGAACACGACCATGGTGCGGCTCAAGTGGGCCATCATCATCATGTTCAAGGGGCCGGCGTTGAAGAAAATCCAGAAGACCACGGCGTTCACCACGGTCATGGACATCACCACCACCCTCATCATCACGAGGACTAAGGATGGCGCCTCAAATTTTTGATTATGTGCGCAATCCAGACGCCATCACGCGTTTGTCCTTTAAACGCATTCGCAGTGAAGTCAAACTCAGCTATTTGCCGGGCTTGATGAGCGCGGTGGCGGAACGTGTGGTGCATGCGGTTGCCTCTGTTGAGGCCGCTGATTATTTGCGTTTTTCAGAAGGCGCCCCCGAAGCCGCTCGCCAAGCCTTGCTCAACGGCGCGCCGATTTTGGTCGACGTGGAAATGGTCTCTCGGGGCATCACACGAAGATTTTTGCCCGCCAATAACGACGTGATTTGTTGCTTGTCCGACGCGGGCGTGGTTGAAGAAGCCAAGGCGAGAGGCGAGACTCGTTCCGCGGTCGGTGTGGAACGCTGGGGAGATCGCCTCAACGGTGGCGTGGTTGTGATTGGCAATGCGCCAACGGCGCTGTTTCGATTGTTGGAAATCATGCAAGACGGTGGACCCAAACCGGCGGCTATTTTAGGCTTTCCCGTGGGGTTCGTCGGCGCGGCAGAAGCCAAGGATGCGCTGGGCCAATACGCCGATAACGTTCCGTTTATTACGCTCGCCGGACGCATGGGCGGAAGCCCCGTGGCGGCGGCGGCGCTGAACGCCATTGCCTTGGATGGTAACCCATGATTTCAGTTTTGGGCATTGGTGAAAATGGCTTGGATGGTTTGACGCCAAAAGCTCAAGACATTCTGAACCACGCCGATGTTTTGGTTGGCGGCGAGCGTCATTTAAGGTTTGCACCTGCCTTTCAAGGCGAGACTTTGGATTGGTCCGGCGGCATCGATGCCACGCTGGACGCCATGGGCGACAAGCTTCATTTAAACATTGTGGTGCTGGCGTCTGGAGATCCGTTGTATTTCGGCGTGGCCAAAAATATTATCGCACGTTTTGGCGCGGCCCGGGTTCAGGTGTTGCCGGTCCCCGGCGCCGTAAGTTTAACGTGCGCCGCCATGGGCTGGTCCCAGGCCGATGTACACGTGGTCACGGTGCATGGGCGGGGACAGGGCCGGGGACAGGGCCGGGCGTTGGAAAGCCTGAACTTATACTTAACACCGGGGGCGCGGCTTGTGGTGTTGTCCAAAGATGCCGATACCCCGGCCCAAACGGCAAAGCTGCTTACGGCTCAAGGATATGGGCAAAGCGTGATTTGGGTTTTGGAACACCTAGGCGGACCTAAAGAAGATCGCATGCAAGGCATCGCCGCCAATTGGGCTCACCCGGCTGAAGCGGATTTGAACACCCTTGCCATTGAACTGATTGGCGATGACACCGCCCAGCCCCTGTCCCGGTTAGCCGGGCTTCCCGATGAGGCGTATGAACACGATGGGCAACTGACCAAACGCGCCACACGCGCCGTAACGTTGTCTTCGTTGGCGCCACTGCCCGGCGAATTGTTGTGGGATTTCGGTGCGGGGGCCGCCTCCATTTCGATTGAATGGATGCGCACCCACCCTTCGTGTCACGCGGTTGCCATTGAACACGACACCGTTCGCGCCGCACGTATTCACACCAATGCCAAAAACTTAGGCGTGCCCAAACTAACCATCGAAGAGTCCGAAAATTTAGCCGCTTTAGACAAACTTAGCGGGGCGCCCGACGCTATTTTTATCGGCGGGGGCTTGGCTTTAGATTTGGTTGAGGCCGCATGGGATCGCCTGAAACCCGGCGGCCGCTTGGTGGTGAATGCCGTGACCGACAAAAGCCGAAAAATATTGAAGACCTTACGAAAAAAATATGGGGGAGACCTTATGACGATAACCATCGAAGGCAAGCTCCCCATCACCCAATACAAGACGGAGAAAAAGACATGAGTGGAAAACTCATTGGCATCGGTGTAGGTCCGGGTGACCCTGATTTGCTGACGGTGAGAAGCCTTGATGCGTTGGCCGAGGCGCGCGTGCTTGTGCATGTGCACGCCACGGGACGTCCCGGCATTGCCTTAAAAATAGTCGAAGGCTGGCTGTCCGAAGATGTGGTTGAAATCGCCATTCCGGTGCCCATGGCGGCTGACACTGAAACCCGTCAAGCGGCCTATGACGAAGCCATTCCGTTGTTGCGCATGCATTTGGACGGAGGCCATGACGTCACTTTTGTTTGTGAAGGTGATGCTTTGTTTTATGGATCGTTTCAATACGTCATGGATCGTTTGCAAGACGATTACCGGGTGGAAATTATTCCCGGCGTATCGTCCATCAATGCCAGTTCGGCTGTTGCAGGCCTGTGCCTTGCTCGCGGCGACGAAACCGTTCACATCTTGCCCGCGACGTTATCCGACGGCGCATTGGCCGCCCGCCTCAGCGATCCCCATAGCTCGTTTGCAATTTTAAAACTGGGGCGTCATTTAAATCGCGTCAAAGCCGTGTTGAACCGGGTGGGCCGTTTGGAACACGCGGTGTTGGTGGAAAAAGCCACATGGGGCGATGAACATGTTGAGGCGCTTAAAGATTATGACGGTGATGCCGCCTATTTCGCGCAAGTTTTAATTCCGGCTTGTCGCGGCGATGTGCCCCAAAACATGCCATCCGGGGTGGCCATCGTGTGCCTCAACGAAGCTTCCTTAGCCCTTGCAAAAACATTACGCAAGACGTTGCCGAACGCTCAACTGTTGGGCCTGAACGGTCGTCTTGACACCACCCAGGTCGACCGCGTCTTTTCAAATGTTGTTGAGACCTTGCAAGACCTGTTTGCTCAGGGCACACCCATTTTGGCCCTTGCCGCCAGCGGCATTGTGATCCGAGCCTTGGCGCCTGTGTTAAGTGACAAACGCATTGAGCCCGCCGTGGTCAGCGTCGCGCCCGATGGATCTTTTGTGGTGCCATTATTAGGCGGACACGGCGGGGCCAACC
>JAESSV010000062.1 GCA_016763895.1 Magnetovibrio sp.
ATCAATGAATACGGTGATCTTGAAGGCGTTCTGGCCAATGCCCACAAAATCAAACAACCCAAGCGCCGCGAACGTTTGATGGCACAAGCCGACATGGCCCGCGTGTCCAAAGTACTGGTCACCCTAAGCCAAGACGTTCCGGTGGATGTTCCGCTCAGCGCCTTTGACGTGTCAAAGCCTGATACGTCAAATCTTATGGAATTTTTGGAACAACAATCGTTTAAATCCTTGGCCGCAAAGCTTGCCAGCCGTGGCATGTCCATCGGTGATAACGGCGATAGCAAAGCTGAAAAATCTGCGGCGGCGGCCTCTGCCAAAGCTGATTATGAATTGGTGCAAACCGAATCCGCCTTACAGGTTTGGATCGATTTGGCCTTTGCCGCCGGACACGTCACAATCGACACCGAAACCACCGGTCTGGATGCCATGATCGTGGACCTTGTTGGCGTGTCGTTATGCGTCGAACCGGGGCGTGCATGTTACATCCCCCTTGCCCACAAAGGCCCTGAAGTTCAAGGCGGATTTGATTTTGGCGATGGCGGCGAAGCCGGCCCAAGCGACGCACCTGAACAAGTCGATTTGGACAAGGCTATTGCCATGCTAAAGCCTTTGCTTGAAGACGCTGGGGTTTTAAAAATCGGTCAAAACATCAAATATGATTGCCAAGTTTTATCGCGTTACGGCATTAATTTAACCCCCGTTGATGACACCATGGTGATGAGTTATGTGTTGGAAAGCGGTTTGCACGGACATGGCATGGATGAATTGGCGCGGATCCACTTTGGGGTTGAAACCATCAAGTTCAAGGACGTTGTGGGCAGTGGCAAATCCAAGCTGACCTTCGATCGCGTGGAATTGGACAAAGCCTTGGACTACGCCGCCGAAGATGCGAACATCACGGCCAAACTTCATGCCGTGTTAAAGCCCCGCATTGCGGCCGAACACATGGCCACGGTTTATGAAACCTTGGAACGGGCTTTGATTCCGGTGTTGGTCGAAATGGAATCCCACGGCATTAAATGTGACGCGGCGGAACTCACGCGCTTGTCGGATAATTTTGCAAAACGTCTGGCCGAGCTGCAAATTGATATTTTCGATTTGGCCGGACAAGACTTCAACATCGCCAGCCCCAAACAGTTGGGTGAAATCTTGTTTGACAAACTGGGCTATGAAGGCGGAAAAAAAGGCAAGACCGGAGCCTATTCAACGGGCGCCGACATCTTGGAAGGCTTGGCCGCCGAAGGCCATGAATTGCCCGCCCGGGTTTTGAACTGGCGCCAATTGGCCAAATTAAAAAGCACCTATACCGATGCTTTGATCAAGCAAATCAATCCCAACACCGGGCGCGTCCACACATCGTTTTCCATGGCCGCAACGACGACAGGACGCTTGGCGTCTTCGGACCCGAACTTGCAAAACATTCCGATTCGATCTGAAGAAGGCCGCAAAATCCGCAACGCCTTTATCGCCGAACCCGGATATCAATTGCTCAGTGCCGATTATTCTCAAATCGAACTGCGGCTGTTGGCCCATGTGGCGGACATTGACGCCCTAAAAGAAGCCTTCCATGAGAACTTAGACATTCATGCCATGACCGCATCCGAAGTCTTTGGCGTGCCCATCGAAGGCATGGACCCCATGGTCCGGCGCAATGCCAAAGCCATTAATTTTGGCATCATTTATGGCATTTCAGCCTTTGGCTTGGCGCGACAATTGGATATTTCAAGAACCGAAGCCAAGGACTATATCGAGGCTTATTTCGAAAAATTCCCCGGCATTCGCGCTTATATGGACAACACCAAAGCATTTGCCGCAGAACATGGTTATGTTTCAACCTTGTTTGGGCGCAAATGCCACATCACGGGCATCAATGATAAAAACCCCATGAGACGTGGATTTTCAGAACGCGCCGCCATCAATGCCCCCATTCAAGGCGGGGCCGCAGACATCATCAAACGGGCCATGGTGCGTTTGCCAGATGCCTTAAAAGAGGCCGGGCTTGGCGCGCGCATGTTATTACAGGTCCATGACGAGCTCATTTTCGAAGTGTCCGATGCCGAAGCACAAGCCACGCAAAAGCTTGTCGTATCCATTATGGAAAATGCCGCAAATCTTGATGTGCCTCTTGTGGTTGACGCGGGATTGGGTCAAAATTGGGGTGAGGCGCACTGATGCCTAATGCTTTAGTTGTGTTTAAGCATTGAGTTATTTAGATCTTAATAGTACGGTTAAGACCGGGGTTGAATACAAGTATGTGGAGCGATTGAGTTGCCTATTGATGTTCGCAAATTGATTTTTTCTAAGACTGAACTGTTGGTCGCTTTTGAAAGCTTCTGCCGGGATAAAGATTTTGTGGATTCCCAAGCTGGCGTCGAAAGTTTTGAAATGGCCACCGTCCGAAACAGTAATTCCGAAAAAGACGCTCTTAAAATCACCGTTAGCTTTGCGAGCCCCGACCCCAGACACCCCATTCAAACCCAATTGAACGAAGACCAAATTCTCGAAGTTTTGGTCACCACGTGCAAAGCACACTCGATACCGTTGCCCTTAAAAGGTGCCAAGTTTGTCAAGCAACACAAAGATGGTGTGGTGATGAGCATGGGTTTGACCGAGGCGGCATTGCGGTCGGCCCATACCGTCTAAAAGATCAAGACCCAAGCCGCTTTTTCGGTCGATACGAATACCCAAGGCGAATGGCCAAAAGAACACCAAGCACAGCCGCGTGGATCAAAGGCGGCAAGGTATCAGCCTTGACCATCCAATAATAATGCCAACACCCCATAATACCGGCAATATAAATGTATTTGTGAATACGTTTCCAGGCTTGCCCCCCAAGCCGTTTGATCACCCGTTTGGGAGACGTCGCAGCCAAGGTTGCGAGAATGATAAAGGCTCCCATGCCAACCGTGATATAGGTCCTTTTGACAATGTCCATCCCGATGGCCCGCCAATCAAAAAATTGATCTAAGACCACATAGCTGGTGAGGTGTAACGCCACATAGGCAAAGGCCCAAAGCCCCAACATACGGCGCACCCGCATCGGCCACGTCCAGCCAGAAATCAATTTCAACGGGGTTGCGCTTAACGCCACCAACAAAGTCCGCAGCCCTCAATCGCCTAAATAACGGTTGATAAATTCAATGGGATTGGCCCCCAACCCGCCACTTGCGCCCAAGACGATCAATTGCACCAAGGGCAACGCCATACCGAAAAAGACCAGCCCCCAAATTATTCTGTATTTTTTCATTTAGAAATACTTATGCAAATCCATGCTCGTGTAAAGATCTTCGACCTCTTCGCCATAACCGTTAAAAGGCAAGGTGTCTTGTTTGAAAAATTCACCGATACGACGTTCTTTGGCTTGAGACCAACGCGGATGCGACACCTCAGGATTTACATTGGCATAAAATCCATATTCATGCGGGGCGGATCGGTTCCAAGATGTTGGCGGCTGGTCTTCTGTAAAGGTGATTTTAACGATGGATTTTATGCCCTTGAATCCATACTTCCACGGCACAACCAAACGCAAAGGGGCTCCATTTTGCGGCGGCAACGCCTGTCCATACAACCCCACCGTCAAAAGCGTCAAAGGATTTAAGGCCTCGTCCATGCGCAAACCTTCCACATAGGGCCATTGCAAAACCGCTCGGTTTTGACCGGGCATCCGCGCGGGATCATGCAAGGTTTCAAAGGCAACATAACGAGCTTTTGAAGTCGGTTCTAAACGTTTGATGACATCTGCCAAAGGGACTCCCACCCACGGCACCACCATCGACCATGTTTCGACACAACGGTGGCGATAGATCCGTTCTTCCAATTGGTGAGGGCTGACCAGATCTTCAAAATCATAGCGTCCGGGTTTTGCACAGGCTCCGGCAATTTCCACGGTCCACGGATCGGTTTTAAAATCTTTGGCTTGAGACATAGGCTCATCCTTACCGGTGCCAAACTCATAAAAGTTGTTGTACGAGCTCACCTCTTTCAAGGGCGTCGTCGCTTCGCCGGGGTCAAATCCAGATTTTTGAATGTTGGCCAACATTTCTCCGGCTTTTGGCCATGCGGCAAAGGCGTGATGACCAATCAATCCCCCGGCAAGGCCACCCGCCAATGCGGCAGCACCCGTTTTTAAAAAGTGACGGCGTTGCTTAAAAACAGCCTCGGGCGTGGTATCGCATTCTTTCAGCGCCCAAGATTTTGGGGTTTTAATCAGCATATATCCTCCAACGGCATAATCGAGCTGAGTTGCGTATTATGCTCAAATGTTCGGTTTCCAACGTCAATTCATCATATTAAAGCCTTAAAATGGCGAAATTGAGGAAAATAATTGAAAATAATCGCATTTAACCCTATTATTTTAGGGTCTTTACATACTTTTTTCCTTATAATGCCCTCGTCATCGATGTGGCTATTATAAAGTTACACGACTGAACTTAACAAGAGAAAGGACCGAACCAATGAGCCCGAGTCGAAACGCAGGATGCTTAACTTGTGGCGATAGTAAGTTTTGTGCCGAATGTAGAACATTTTCTGCCCTGAAAGATTTCCCAAACCCCAAAGCATTGCGCCGCACCTTAAATGGACAGGGACGCTGTGATTTTTACCGAGGGCCAAATGAGATCACAAAAAAAATTAAACCCTCATAATCACGCTTGATCAAGGCGGATAAAATCCTTCTTGATGAAGAAAATCATGCCTCGGCCTAACCGCGTATATTGCACCTGGGCTTGGTTGTTGTATAAAGAGCCCATGCGTATTCTTTATCATTTATGGCTATCCCCCAGTTCGCGCAAAGTGCGCATTGTGCTGGGCGAAAAAAAACTGGAATTTGAATTGCAGTTGGAAAAAACGTGGGACCGCCGTGAAGGTTTCTTACGTTTAAATCCTGCTGGAGAAGTGCCCGTTTTGGTCGAAACCAACGGCACCGCAATTTCCGGTGGTCAAGTCATTTCAGAATACCTAGATGAACTTCACCCATCGCTAAACCTTATGGGCAATGGCCCATTAGAACGCGCAGAAGTCCGCCGCATTTGCCTGTGGTTCGATGAAAAATTTTATGCCGAAGTGATCCAAAACCTGGTCACAGAAAAAGTAATGAAACGCTTTTTAAAACAAGGCGTGCCCGATTCCAACGCCATTCGCGCCGGAAAAAGCAACATTTGCCATCATCTGGCTTACATCAGTTATTTGGTGGAACGCCGCACATGGTTGGCTGGCGAGGCCTTTTCTTTGGCGGATATTTCCGCCGGGTCCCACCTGTCGTGCGTAGACTACTTAGGCGATGTGCCTTGGTCAGATTATCCTCTGGCAAAAGACTGGTACGCCCGCATCAAATTACGGCCCAGTTTCCGCACTCTTTTGCAGGATCTCATTCCCGGTGTGCAACCGCCAAAACATTACCAAGATTTAGATTTCTAGTTTCTAATTCTTTTGGGCCGCATCAAGTTTTTGCAGGTATTTTTCCGCAAACTGGCGAATGGGATCGTCGGGGTTCATTTTGACCAGGGCTTGCCAATCTTGGCGCGCTTTTTGTAAATTTTTATTTTGAAAATGAATAAGACCGCGTTCTAAAAGCGCCTCAACATTATTGGCATCAAGGCTAATCACCCGGTCAAAGTCCGTTAACGCCAAATCTTTAGCTCCCATTTGACGATAAGCTGATCCGCGTAAAATCAAAATATTGGTGTTGTTGGGTTCCGCATACAATAACCGTGTCAGTTGTTCTGCGGCGTCCCAAAACTTGCCCAACATGCCAAATGCCTTGGCCTTGATCAACAAGGCATTGGAATTTTCGGGGTCAAGCCCCAAGATCAAAGCACTCATTTTTTCGGCTTGTTCCGGTTGACCTGCGACGAACCATGCATTTGCCCCCTGGATATACAGACGGATTTTTAAATTCAAATCTTTTTCGACGTCTTTGGCGAGTTTTGCAAAGCCTTCGGCCGCTTCACCATAACGCCCCAATTTCATCAATGGCGCCAGACGACAATGGCGGGATGGCAACCCACCGCCCGCGCCGCGCCAGGTATTGGCATCATTTAAGGCCTTGGCCGGATGGATGCGCGCCTGGGCCATGCACTGTTGATAATGTTTCTGATCCGACTCAAATAAGCTTTGGCCAGATTTTTGGCCTAATTTTTGAGGTGATTTTTGAGGTGAGCTTTGAGCTGAGCTTTGAGGTGAGCTTTGAGGAGACGTTTGCGCAGCGGCCTGCCCGCCCCAAAAAGGCAAACCCAGAAACAAGATCAGAATGGTTGCTTGTGTCATACGTATCATGAGGCTTACATTCGCTGCCTCAACATAAAAAGGCAAGTGTTCTCCGCAATGATTGATCAAACTCCTCATTTATTTTGCTTTGGCCTTGGTTATTCGGCGTCCGCCTTGGCCCAAGATTTGCTCAAAGAGGGCTGGCGTGTCTCTGGCACCCACCGCCCTGCTGAATCCACACCAGACTTAAAAAACATTCAAACATTTGCCTTTGATCGCACGACTCCCCTGGCCAATTTCGAGGCTATTTTCAAAACCGTCACACATGTTTTGATTTCCGTCCCCCCCGATGGCGCGGGATGTCCGGTTTTGGATGTGCACGGCGCGGATATTGCGGCCCATGCAAGCCACCTTAAAAGCCTTGGCTATTTATCCACGGTGGGGGTTTACGGCAACACAGATGGCAAGCCCGTGGTTGAAACGTCGCGGTTATTGCCCACCCAAGAACGCTCACGGTTTCGAGGCCTTGCCGAAACCCGGTGGCAAAATTTAGCCGTACGCACGCAATTGTCCTTGTTCGTGTTCCGTCTTGCCGGCATCTATGGTCCCGGGCGCAGTCCTTTTGCCAAAGTCCGGGCCGGCACCGCACAGCGTATCGCCAAGCCGCAGCACCTGTTTTCCCGCATTCATGTTGACGATATCGCGAACGTTATCAAGGCGGCCTTTGCCAAGCCCAAGGCTCACGGCATATATAATGTTTGTGACGATGCCCCGGCCGCCCCCTCGGACGTCATAAAATATGCCTGTAAGTTGCTCAAAAAACCTGTGCCAAAAGAAATTTCTTTTGCCGACGCCCAACGCAACATGTCGTCTATGGCGTTGAGTTTTTGGGCGGACAATCGTTTGATCAAAAACGATAAAATCAAAAATAAATTAAATGTCGAGCTCATTTATCCTGATTACAAAGTCGGCTTGAAAGCCGTGTTAAAGGCCGAGGCTTAATCCAACGTGCCGTTGATGGGCTTATAAATTCCATCTTTTTCATCAAAGCTGGACAATTCCCCTTCGGCGATATTAAGATACCAGCCATGAATTTCAAGCGTCCCCGCCTTTAGGCCGTCTTGGATAAACGGGAATGTCTTCAAGTTTTCCAAGGACACCAAAACCGCATTTTTTTCGCAACACCGCGCCAAATCTTCGCCTTTGGCTTCGGGGAATTCTTTTTTCGCACGGGTATAGGCTCTGGCCGCAATAGACGTCCACGAATTCACAAAACGCCCGGATGTTTTGGCCCCCTCTTGGGTATCAATCATATTTTGAATACCGGCACAATAAGCATGCCCAAACACCACAAGATGTTCCACGCCAAGCTTGGTCACCGCAAATTCTATGGCCGCTGATGTGCCGTGATAAGCCTCACCATCCCCATCGTCATAGGGGGGGATTAAGTTTGCGACATTGCGAATGGCAAAAATATCTCCGGGTTCCACTTGCAACACAATCGCCGGATCAACGCGGGAATCGGCACAGGCAATCACCGCAACTTTGGGCTTTTGTCCATGACGAACCAAGCGTGTGTACAAGTCTTGGCGTTCATTGAAGTAACGCGCTCGAAAATCATTAAAACCTTTGACCAGTTTTCTCATGATGGGAGTCATGTGTTTCCAATGTCTTTCAAAAGATGTTCAAGGGTACGTGTTAAACGTAGCAAATCTTGAGATTCGGACAAGCGATGATCTCCATTTTTGACAAATTGAATTTCGACGTCATGAGAAATCAGCACATCTTGAATTTTTAACGCCGTTGCCCAAGGCACATCAACGTCTTGCATGCCCTGGATTAAACGCACGGGAACCTGAATATTTAAGGAATCACGCAAAAGCAGGTTCTTTTTCCCGTCCTCAATCAATTTTTGGGTGATGATGTAAGGGTCTTGCGTATCATAACAATTGGGCAAGGCCACGTATCCTTGTTCAGACAATTCTGTGCGTTGAGCTTCATTCAAGTCTTTCCACATCAGGTCTTCGGTAAAATCCGGGGCGGAGGCCAAGCCCAATAATCCCGCGATGCGTTCCGGACGACTTTGCGCCAAAAGCAACATAATCCATCCCCCCATGGAACTGCCCACCAACACCTGAGGGCCGGTGGTCAAGGCATCAAGAACAGTCCGTGCATCGTTTGCCCAATCGCTGATACACCCGTCTTCAAAGTCCCCCGAAGAAGCCCCGTGGCCTTGATAATCAAACCGCAGGAAATCTACGCCTTGTTCCTGGCACCAGTGGTCCAGCGCAATCGCTTTGGTGCCCCCCATATCGGACCCAAAGCCACCTAAAAATACGACGCCCGGAGACTTGCCATCAACAGATTTTCCATGAGAGGGCTTGCCAGACGTAGCGTGGTAGGCGATATTTACACCATCTTCACGTTGAAAAATCTGAGGCTGTGGCTTTTGATCAAAAGACGTCATAATCGGTGAAAACCTTAATCGTGCGAATCTGGGATACTTAATATAGTGCTGAACTTTAACATTTTCCATGCCCTGGCAAAACGACAAGCGCCAACGGGGCCTGGTATCACCTCAGATGGGCCTTCTTGCACAAAAGCTACGCAGGCTGGCACAAAAACTACGCAGGCTAAAACGGAAACCGAAACCGTGTTGCAAGTGCTGCCCGCATTGGGCGGCAGTGGCGGCGTTGAACGAGGCACCGTTGAAATTGCGGGGTGTATTTCCAAACATGGCTGGCGATCCTTGGTAGCCAGCAACGGCGGCGAACGTGTTTATCAATTGCAACGCGCTGGGGCTCAACATTTCGAACTGCCGCTGCATTCTAAAAATCCACTGGTGATGTACGCCAACATTGGCCGCCTTGAAAATTTAATCCGCAAAGAAAAAGTCACCGTGCTTCATGTGCGGTCCCGGGCGCCCGCATGGAGCGCTTATTTTGCCTGTAAACGCACCAAAACGCCCTTTGTAACCACATTCCACGGCACCTACGGGGCAAAAAGCGGCCTCAAACGCGCTTACAATGCGGTCATGGCCAAGGGGGATCGGGTGATTGCCATTTCGGCCTTTATTGCGGGTCATCTCAAACAAATTTATGGGGCATCCGGTGCGAAAATTAGCATCATCCACCGAGGTGTAGACTTAGACAGCTTTAACCCCAAAAAAGTCAGCGCCGAACGTGTGGTCAAGCTGTCCAACACGTGGCGCCTTGAAGAGGGTTGCCCCGTCGTCATGTTGCCCGGACGCCTGACCCGTTGGAAAGGCCAATTGGTCTTTATCGAGGCCATTGCCAAACTGGGCCGCAAAGACATTCGATGTGTCTTGGTGGGCTCTGATCAAGGCCGTTCAGCTTATCGCAAAGAATTGGACCGCTTGGTCGAACGGCACGATTTGGGCAGTGTGGTGCGCATTGTCGATCATTGTAATGACATGCCAACGGCTTACATGTTGGCCGATATTGTGGTGTCTGCCAGCACCGACCCCGAAGCCTTTGGCCGTGTGGTGGTCGAAGCCCAATCTTTGGGCCGCATGGTGGTGGCCCCCAATCACGGTGGAGCCCGCGAAACCATTGAACCTGGACAAACCGGCTGGTTGGTCCCACCCGGCGACGCCGATGCCTTGGCAAAGGCCCTTGCCGTAGCGTTAGACCTAGACCAAGACGAACGCCAAAGAATATCCACTCAATCCATGACAAGTGTTCAAGAGCATTTTTCCAAAGACCTCATGTGCGCCAAAACCTTGGATGTTTATAAAGAGGTCTTGGCCGAGCGTGGATAAAACATCCCAAGATCGAATTTTAATTCTCAAATTGGGAGCATTGGGTGATTTTGTACAAGCCTTGGGCCCCATGGCCGCGATTAAGGCCCATCACCCGAACGCCCATATGGTTTTGCTGACCACCGCCCCTTATGTCGCCTTTGGCGAAGCGTCACAATTGTTTGATGACGTTTGGGTGGATCAATATCGGCCCAAGGTGTGGCAGATTGGCCGCATCAAGGCGTTGCGCAAGATGTTAGCGTCCGGCCACTTTAACCGGGTTTATGATTTACAAACGTCGGATCGATCCAGCTTTTATCACAAGATTTTAGGGCCGGGCCAAAAACCGGAATGGTGCGGCATTGCCAAGGGGTGTTCGCATCCCCACGACAACCCTGACCGCGACCTTATGCACACCCATGAACGACAAAAAGAACAGTTGGCCAAAGCCGGCATAAAGCATGTGCCCGCCGCGGACTTGTCTTGGGCAAATTCGGACATCTCTCGCTTTGGCTTGCAACCTCCTTATGCTCTTTTGGTGCCCGGAGGCGCTTTGCACCGTCCCGCCAAACGGTGGAACGCCTCAGGATATACCCAGCTTGCCAATCATCTTTTGGCCCACGGCCTCACCCCCGTTTTGTTGGGCGCCGGGGCCGAACTTGGTCTTTTGCAAGTGATTAACACGAAGCCCCCGGGACCTTAAACCTGGGCGGCAAAACCGATTTCATTGATCTTGCAACCTTGGCAAAAGAAGCCACGCTTGCCGTTGGCAACGATACCGGGCCCATGCATTTGATCGCCGCCACCCATTGCGCATGCGTTGTTTTGTATTCCCACGACAGCAATCCAGAGCTTTGCGCGCAACGCGGAAATGCCGTCAAAATCATCCGCAAGCCTGATCTGGAAAGCCTAAACGAAGCCGAAGTTTGGCAAACCTTGGAGCCTTTTCTTACCTAGAACCTGAGAATCCTTGACAGGGGCTGCAATCCCCTTAAATTCTTCCCTTTATGGCACATCTGATGAAAGTTTTATTTTTATGGTTACGCTGACCCTTCCCGATGGTTCAAAACGCGAATACGAAAGCCCAATCACGGGTGGCGAAGTCGCCGCCGATATTGGCCCCGGCCTTGCCAAAGCGGCTCTGGCCGTCAAAATCAACGGCGAACTTTCAGATTTGTCTTTGCCCATCAGCGAAGACGTGGACTTTGCCATCGTCACCGGCAAAGATGAAGACGCGTTGGAAATCTTGCGTCACGATGCGGCTCATATCATGGCCGAAGCGGTTCAAGAATTATTTCCAGACACCCAAGTGACCATTGGGCCCGCCATCGAAAATGGCTCTTATTACGACTTTGCCCGCGCCGAGCCTTTTGTTTTGGAAGACTTGGAAAAAATCGAAAAGCGCATGCACGAAATTGTTCAGCGCAACGAAGAAATCGTTCGCGAAGTGTGGAAACGCACCGACGCCATTAATTTCTTCAAAGAAAAAGGCGAACACTACAAGGCGCAAATCATCGAAGCCATTCCCGAAGATCAAGACATTACCTTGTACCGTCAAGGCGACTTTATTGATCTGTGCCGGGGACCACACTTGCCGTCCACGGGCAAACTTGGCAAATCGTTCAAGCTGATGAAGCTGCCGGGGGCCTATTGGCGTGGTGATTCTAAAAATGAAATGCTGCAACGTA
>JAESSV010000063.1 GCA_016763895.1 Magnetovibrio sp.
AGAAATCGTTGGCGACATAGCCGATGAAACAGACATTCATGTTTTGGGCGTCACCGAAAATCTGGACGGGACAATTGTGGTGCGTGGCGACGTTACGATTCGCGATCTCAACCGCCAATTTTCATGGGACTTGCCCGATGAAGAAGCCGCCACCATTGCCGGATTGTTGTTGCATGAAGCCAGACGCATTCCAGAACCGGGGCAGACTTTTATGTTTTATGGCTTTCGCTATGAAATATTACGCCGCCATCACCATCAAATCAAAGCCATCCGCATCACGCCACCGTCATTCGGCCCCATGCAAGCAAAGGAATAGATCATTTCGCTGAACTTCATTTTACTTAACCGTTTTTATTCGTGACTCTCGCAAAATAAATATTTACGATCCCAATATGTAAATTAATTTGAGGCTGAACAATATGCAAAAGCGAATCATTCCAGATGTTGTCAGCGAGCAAGACGTTGTGACGCTGCATACGTCGGCCACGATCCATGAAGCCGTACAAGCCATGAGCACCCACAAAATTGCCGCTGTTGCGGTTACGGACGGTGCCGGGAAATTGGTCGGGATTGTTTCTGAACGCGATATGACGCACCGGGTTTTAGCCTGTGGCTTAAGCCCTCAAGCCACGCGGGTATCTACGATTATGACCCAAAACCTGCAAACGCTCCGTCCAGATGCCAGCGCTTTGGATGCGATAAAATTGATGCTGGGTCGCAATATCCGGCATCTTCCGGTGGTTAGCGACGACGGCTTTATTTTGGCCATGATTTCAATGCGCGACTTGCTCAGATCGACGCTGCGCGATCTCGACATCGAGATTTTGCAAAATCCAGACACCACCGCTGCACAGGTCAGCGACTATCCTCAAGATAACCTTTAATAGCCAACCCTCACCTAAAATAGCTTGTTCATTTTTTAAAGACTTGAGACGCGCCCAAATGCAAAGGCGTAATTTCGTCCGTGGCGGCCAACATTTCTTTTGTCACAGCCTGCAAGGCATTGTGCGAATAAATAAAGTCTGAATACCCGTCAACGACCGATCTAATAAGCCCAATTACAGTTGGCCGCGGCGTGCTTTCCGTTGTGACCAACACAGACTCCACGCCAAATGTCATCGTTGAATCTGGGGATCCTTTGTACAATCCGTTCCGAATTCGAATGGGGTTGAGATAAGGAAACTTATGGATCATGGCCTTAATTTGTGGATCATAAGCGTTCACCAAAACTGTTTCGCACGCCGCAGCTTCCTTTTTAAGAGCTGCATTTGGATGCCCAATCACAGAAACGATGGCGTCAACTTTGTTGTCACACAAGGCCCCGGAAATTTCTGCTGGCGTCAATTCCAAAGCCTTAGAAAAAACGCTCTTGTCCCAGCCTTTAAAGCGCATGACCAAGTCCATGCTGGTCCGCCCCCCAGATCTTGGGCTGCCGATGTTCACGCGCTTGCCTTTTAAATCATTGAAGTTTCGAATGCCGGAATCTTTGCGCGCCAAAATGGTGAAGGATTCCGTATACAAAGACATCACGGTGCGCAATTGTGGAAACCGCCCCTTATTTTTAAAAGGGCCATAACCATGTACCGCATAATAAAGAACATCCGATTGAACAATGCCAAAGTTTGTTTCTTTGTTCCGCAATTTTTCAATATTTTCGATCGACCCGTGAGTGGATTTGACCGCGCACTTAAAGCTAATCTGAATATTATTATTCACGGCTTTGCACATGGCTTTTCCCGTTGGGTAATAAATGCCATTCAGCCCACCTGTTCCCATATAAATTCCAAATTTCGTCCCCGCGGCCTCCCCCCTTGTTGGAAAGAAAGCGCACAGCACGCAAAAAAGGATGAATAGTTTTGAAAAATGAACCATATGCGTGCACCTCTAATTGAATGCAGTCATAATGAGGCCAAACGGAACGCGGATCATGCGGGTTCCCACGGCCACACTCTAAAGTACATACATAATGTATTATTTAAAGTCTATCGTGTAAATGGCAAATGCGAACGATGTCACATTGTGTCTATTTAAGGAAAAACCCCTGAAAGGACCCTCAGAATTACAGGTTAATAAGAATTTCTGAAGTAGATTTAAGCTTGCGCGGAAGATATTTTTTGCGATTTAGGCCGGTCAATGAACCGTGTTTGACTTTCGCATGCCCCGCGTCCGTCGCTGCGGCTCTGAAATAGGTCAAAACATGGGCCCGCACAGCAGCCGTACGGCTTGCTCCGGTTCGATATTGTTCAATTGATGTGCACAATTCATGCACGGTTAGGTGTTCGCGCACACAGATTTCTTCAAGGGCATCCCAGGTGTCCCTTTCCAAACGCAAACTTGTCCGATGCTCGCCAATCGAAACGTTACGACTTTGCAACTTGCTTTGTAAATTCTGAGACACTGTCTCCCCCTCATTCTCCATCATTAGTATATTGTCCTAAAATCACGACAAAGACCATGATGATTTCCAGCCCCTTTGTGGCTGGAGTTCACACATAATACAACTTAGACATATGGACTAAGTGTTATCATATTGATAAATAGAGATTTTCTTCACAAAACAAGGGGTATTGTTAGGAAACCTATGGGGTGGTCATACAATTTTTACGTTTTATATTCGCTCGGAGTTTGTGTTTTAAGTTCCAGGGCATGGATATGGTTGTCCATTTCTTCTGCCAAGGCCGCATAAACCAATCGTTGCCGTTTCACCCGGGTCAAACCTTCGAAGGCGGTTGAGACCACCACCAAGGCAAAATGGCTTTCTCCGTCCGGATGAGCACCGCTGTGGCCAGCATGTTTGTTTGAATTGTCGGTAATTTCAAGAAAGTCAGGGCTTAGAGCCTCGGTTAGCTTGGCTTCAATAGCATTGCGTATCCGCATTTTGGGCGTCCTTATTCAGCATCATAAATGGCTTCTGAGAGGTAAGCACATTTCGCTCCTGTTTCAAGGACAAGGACGCTTGCCAGATGCAATCAATAGCCCCATATTCAGGAGATGGTAAGACGCATACGAAAAAATGGCCTCAACAGCCCCTTCGCAACGACAAACAAACGTACCCCCGGCGCGCCCCTTGGCACGACCTCTAGCGGGTCCTCTCGCACGCCCCCAGGCCAACGGGGATGTGAGTGGACCAATTGTGTTGAAACCGGCGAGTTTCGCACCGCGAAATCACCCCGTGAAATGTCCGAACATGTTTGGCTTTGCTCCGAACACATTCGCGAACACAACAAAACATGGAACTATTTTGAAGGCTTAAACGATGACGAGGTCGAAGCCATCATCAAAAACGATACCGTTTGGCAACGCCCCACATGGGAATTGGGGTCGAAATCGGACGCTGAAAAATCCAGGGCCTTTGCCGATGGCACCCGCATTCGGGATGATTTCGGCGTTTTGAATGAAAATGTAGACCCCCGCGTCAAACACAACCTGCCCC
>JAESSV010000006.1 GCA_016763895.1 Magnetovibrio sp.
ACCCGAAGGCTTTGCAACATTCCTGGGCGAAAAGGGTGTGCGCTTGTCGGGCGGGCAACGCCAACGCATATCTTTGGCGCGGGCCTTGTTGCGCGATCCTTCCGTATTGTTGTTGGACGAAGCCACCAGCGCGTTGGATGCGGAAAACGAACGTCTGGTGCAAGAGGCCTTGGAAACGCTTAAAGAAGGCCGAACCACATTGGTGATTGCGCACAGGCTTGCCACCGTGCTGAATGCGGACCGTATTGCGGTGATTGACAGTGGACGGATCGTGGCCACGGGGACACATGAAGAGCTGCTCACCAAAAGCCCCCTTTATGCAAACCTTGCAGCTCTTCAATTTGATATGGAACGAAGTGATGTCGTCAAAGCCTGATCCTCATCTTACGACAAAGCGCACATTGTCTCATTATGATGGTTCAGCGCTCAGCTTTCGAGCCGGCACTTGGGGACATGATGTGTCTCAGAACTATCAGGCATTATTGGACGCGATTGAAGGCGAGCAACCCTATAAAATACTCGATTTTGGCTGTGGCCCGGGACGGGATTTAACTTATTTTAAATCCCAAGGCATAGGAGCCGTGGGGCTTGATGGATCGGGTGAGTTCGCCAAAATGGCGCGTACCGCCACCGGATGTGAAGTCCTGCACCAGAATTTCCTCAACCTTGATTTGGATCGTGACCGCTTTGATGGCGTGTTTGCCAACGCCTCTCTTTTTCATGTGCCCAGCGTTGAATTGCCCCGTGTTTTGGGCGATCTTTTCGATGCCTTAAAACCCCGAGGGGTGCTGATGAGTTCCAACCCCAGAGGGGACAATCAAGAAGGCTTTCAAGGTGAGCGGTATTGTTGTTATCACGACCTAGAAACGTGGCGCGGGTATATGACAGGGGCCGGATTTGTTGAACTTTGTCATTATTACCGTCCCCAAGGGTTGCCCCGTGATCAGCAACCGTGGCTGGCTTCGGTGTGGCGAAAACCTTAAAGGTTTTGGGCACCCGCAAGATTTGACAGCTTGAGTATGGCTGTGTGGCGTTGATCATCGGTCAGACCGTCATGAAAGCCGTATTGGATATCTTCAGACAGCATGGTGTGTTTGCGTTGGCTCATATTATCAAATAGCTTTTGATGCAACGCTTCGTCCATTTGGGTGCATTTTAAAAAAACCAAAAGATCATCATCGTTTGCATGAAGGATAAATTTTTGCAGTTGCGCAGACGTTGCCAAAGTCAGCCGTTCAGACAAGACTTGAATTTGGCTATAGGACGGTTCATCGGGAAAAACATCAGGGCTCAAAGCCCGCACGGTTTCTAAAACCATGGTTTTAAGTTGGTCAGTGTTGAGCGTATGAGAAACACCGCCAAGGGTGACGCAATACATTTTGGGTTGGACTTTTCTAACATTGATTTTCATGGCAAAAAATTAGTCCTAAGGTGCACTGTGATAAATCTTTATGCGAAAAAAAGCGAGACCAAAAAAAAGCGAGACCCAAAAAGGCCTCGCTTTTTAGAAAGACGGACAGCGTATTTAAACGCCGAGCCGTTTGATCAATTCTTGCAAAACATCATCGGCGCGGTCATTTTCAATCTGGCACGTGCCAGCGTTGGCATGTCCACCGCCACCGTATTCTAACATGATCGAACCAATGTTAGAGGTGTTTGAACGATCTAGAATAGATTTTCCAACCGCCATGATCGTTTTGTCCCCATCCTTAGAATAGGTCATTTGAATGGATATATTTGCTTCCGGGAACACAGCATAAACCGTGAAACGGTTGCCGGAGAAAATTTTCTCTTCTTTGCGCAAATCCATAACCACGACCTTGTCGTGCATCTTGGATGTTTTTCGCAATTGAAGTTCGAATTTTTCTTCGTGTTCAAGATACAAATGAATGCGTTCTTCAACATCCGGAATGGTGAGAATTTCTTCAACAGGATGGTGGCGTACGTAAACCATCATGTCTTTCATCAATTGTTCATGGCTGATTTCAAAGTTTTCATACTTTGAAAGCCCGGTGCGGGGATCCAAGATATAATTCAACAATGTCCATGGCTCAGGCGCCAGAATGTCTTCTTCGCTATATTGAGCACTGTCGGCTTTGTCGACGGCGGCCATCAAATCATCCGGAATGGATGGGAATTTGTCTTTGCCCCCAAAGTGATTGTAAACCACCCGCGCGGCTGATGGAGCATCGGCTTCAATAATGTGATTATCGCGATTGCCCACACGTTCAATTTCGCTGACGTGATGGTCAAAGCATAAATGAACACCGTCAACATAGGGCAGGTTGGTGGTGATATCATTGCCGGTAATTTTAATTAGGCCATCTTGCATGGTCTTTGGTTCTGCAAATATAACATCTTCAACCAGGCCCAGCTCAATAAGCAAGCCCCCAGCAACGACTCCGTCAAAGTCGGCTCTTGTTATAAGGCGGAATTTTTTGTCGTCTGACATATCAACCTTTCTCTACGTTTGGACTTAAGGCCGCGCGTATACCCCTCTTTGCCCTGCAACGGGCTTGAATTTATCACTAACACCCAAGACGGTTTCAGCACCACCTAAGAACATTTTGCCATCTTCAGGCATCATGTTAGCAACGGTGGCCAGAACCTTACCTTTGGTTTCGGCATCGAAGTAAATAAGAACATTACGGCAAAACACGATATCAAAGTTACCAAGTGGTTTGGGGTCCTCTAAAAGATTCCAGTACTTGTACTGGACCATGTTCTTAATCTCTGGCTTTACGATCCAGTTTTCATCAACCTTGTCAAAGTACTTAAGCAACAATTGGATAGGCATGCCGCGTTGAACTTCAAATTGTGAGTACTGAGCCTTCTGAGCCTTTCTGAGAATATCATTGGAAATATCTGTTCCGACAATCTCAATATTCCAACCCGCCAATTTTGTACCGAGTTCTTTTAGAACAATGGCGATTGAATAGGGTTCTTGACCGCTTGATGCGGCGGCGCACCAAATGCGCAGGCGTTTATTGGCCGCGCGTTTTTCCATAATAGGAGGAAGAACTTCATCGCGAAGCAAATTGAATGGTTTGGTGTCGCGAAAAAAGAACGACTCATTTGTCGTCATCGCCTCGGTGACTTCAACGATGAGAGATTCGTCTCTGCGCAACCGCAAGGTGCTGATGAGGTCTTCAAGACCCTTCAACCCATGTTTGCGGGCGACAGGCATAAGCCGACTTTCCAAAAGGTATGCCTTGTCAGGGGTCAGTACCAATCCAGAGCGGCTCATTATAAGTGAGCTGATAAACTCGAAATCTGCGGGATTCACGTTAAAGAACTCCGTGACAGGGACCTAAATGAGTCCAACTTGTTGGAATTTAGCTTGGATGATATCAGAATCAAACGGTTTCATAATGTATTCGTTTGCGCCAACGGTCATAGCCTCTTGAATGTGATCCAGGTCATTTTCAGTTGTACAGAAAATAACAATAGGCTTGTCACCACCAGCCGTCTTGCGCAATTCACGCAGGAAGGTGATGCCATCCATAACAGGCATGTTCCAATCCAAAAGCACAGCGTCTGGCATACTTTCATTACAAGCATCCAAAGCCAACTGACCATCAGCAGCTTCGCTGGTTTCAAATTCGAGTTCTTGCAAGATCTTACGGGCAACCATCCGAATGACCTTCGAATCGTCAACAATGAGGCAGGTTTTCATTGTGATGAAATCTTCTTTCCATGAGTTTATATTTTATTCACACGGCGGGTTCTTTTTGAGGTCTTTTTTTATTTAACCGTGCGAGGTTCAAGTCATTATTTTGTATCTTCTATAATGAATAGACTGCAAAGCCAGTGTATGTGCAAGTTGAATCTTTAAGTTACGCTAAAATTTAAACAATTTCCTCCAACTGCACCTGCACCAACTGATTGAATTTTATTAAGATATCTGTGGGCGTGTGGCCGGATTTCCTCAGCGATTGCAAACTCGTCGCTTTGTTGCGTTTGGCCAGACGTTGCCCGTTTTGATCGCACATCAATTTATGATGAAGATATTCAGGCGTCCGCAGCCCCAACAACTTTTGCAAGAGCCGATGTATATGTGTCGCTTGAAAAAGGTCTGATCCACGGGTGACAATGCGAATGGCTTGTAAATCATCATCGACGGTGACGGCCAGATGATAGCTGGTCGGCGTGTCTTTGCGGGCCAAAACCACATCCCCAAAAATGTCAGGTGTGGCTTGGATGGTGCCTTGGGCTAAGTCTTTCCAAAACAACGGGCCGGCCTGCTGTATGGCGCGCTTCATGTTCAAGCGTAATGCATAGGGTCTGCCGGATTCTATTTTTTGTTGGCGTTGGCAAGGCGTTAAGGTGCGACACGTTCCCGGATAAAGGGGGCCATCTGGTCCATGAGAGCCGAAATGCGGCGCTGCTGTGGCGTCCTTAATGTCTTTTCGGGTGCAAAAACAAGGGTACAACAGGTCCATTTGTGAAAGCTGGTTGAGCGCCGCTTGGTAATCATCCATGTGTTCAGATTGCCGTCGCACGGGCGTGGCCCAATGAAAGCCCAACCAGGCCAAGTCATCATATATAGCCGTTTCAAACTTTTGACGGCACCGTCCTTCGTCAATGTTTTCCAGACGTAAAAGACAATGTCCGCCGAAATGAGAGGCTATTTTTTCAGCAAATACAGCAGCATAAGCGTGCCCGATATGCAGTAAACCCGTGGGGCTGGGGGCGAATCGGGTGAGAATCAAAGCAGGCTTTTCCATCCCGGAAAGATGAAAGCAAAACGCGTTTGTGGCAAGTCGATTAAATTCACGGTAAAAAGCTTGGAAAAGCCCTTGCAAGCCGCCAATTTTTGGCTATAGTGCGCGCTTGATCTTTCCGGGAATGTGGATTGCGACCCTTCGTTGGCGTATTTCCCGTCTGCTTTTTAAAGGGTGGAACTACCGGAACAACAAATAACGTACTGAAAACAAGGTAGAAATATTATGTCGAAGCGTATTCGCTCGAAATACAAAATTAACCGCCGCTTGGGTGTAAACCTTTGGGGTCGTCCTAAGTCACCTGTGAATATTCGTGACTACGGCCCGGGTCAACACGGTCGTCGCCGGTCCAAACCCACCGATTATGGCACCCAGTTGATGGCCAAACAGAAGCTTAAGGGCTACTACGGCAACATCTCTGAAAAACAGTTCCGCAAATACTACGCCGAAGCTGTTCGCCGCAAAGGTGATACATCCCAAAACCTCATCGGTTTGTTG
>JAESSV010000064.1 GCA_016763895.1 Magnetovibrio sp.
ATTCGCGAAACCAGCGGCGGCGGGGAAGATGATGAAACCGGGACGGTATTGTTTTCCGCCCGATTTAAAGAAAATGGCGAGTTGAATGTTCACCGTGAACTTTCAGACTTTCGGCGTGAAAACGGCGAATGGGTTTATGTGGATGGAAAAATTAATCCGCAAGGCGAACCGCGCCGGGTGCAAAAAGTCGGTCGCAACGAACCTTGCCCGTGCGGATCCGGTAAAAAATACAAAAAGTGCTGCGGAGCCTAGCCTGAAATGGACCGCCATTTCGACTGTACCGCTTGCGGAAAATGTTGTTATGGTTGGTTACCGCTGTCCATAAAAGACGCCTTGGCCCACGCCGATAAGTTTCCTTTGTTTTTGTTTTGGATGCCGGTTCGCCCCGGCGGGAAATCCCATAACCTGACCTTGGATTTGGGGTTTGAGCTGGCCTTAAAAAAACGCAAAAAAGCCGCCGTGCGCATCTTTCCGGTGTCTTACGTTCAAACCCATATGGCTTGCCCGGCTTTGCAAGACGATGGGCTGTGTGCCATCCACGACACCAAACCCCAACGGTGTCGCACCATGCCTTTGTCCGGGGCACGGGCCGAAAATGATCAGTTGGACCTGTTGATTCCAAACCCCGACTGGGCTTGTGATGTCAGCGAAAATGCCGCCTTAGTGTACCGCGACAAAAAAATCCTTTCGCGTCAAGATTTTCAAGGCGAACGCGCGCTGTTGATTGAAGACTCAAAAATATTGAAACCCTTTGTACAGCTGATGATCGACGGCGTGCCAAAATTGCGTATGGATTTGGAAAAAGTGGCCGGACGACCAAAGGGCGGCCACATCATTGTCAGCTTTTCAACCTTAATTCCCCGCCTGGCCGAGGTCGACATCATAGACTTTGCCCAAAAACAGCTTCCGGTTATGCAAGATTTTGCGGCCGCCACAGCACACCAGCCGGAAAACAAAGATGCCCATGAACGCTACACAGCCTCGGCCAACGACTATCAACGCGTGCTCGACAACGCTGATTAAAAAATTGATCGACCCTTTTTATTGGCTATAAGTAAGTGAACACTTACAACTCAGACCAACCGAGGGGGCAAGATGGGACGCAAGATGGGACGCAAGATGGGACGCGGAGCCAGGACCAAGCAAAACATCAAAAACCAGGCTTTGGAATTGTTTGTTGCGCAAGGCGTCGGCGTGGGCCCAAAACTGGCGCGTATGATCCAAGGATTTTGCCAGTTTTTGACACGGACCCGATCTTATTTCGCTTTTTGCTGTTGGTGCAACACGGTCAACTGGACAAGGTCACAGATGATACGGCAAGCCCAGTAAAAGTGATGGAAGAGCTTATTCACACCGCCTTGACGGCAAACGAATTTGGCCCCAAGCCAGCCTTTAACGCCAGTGAAGGCGCCGCGTGGGTTTTTGGCATCGTGTTGCAAACGGCCACCTTTAAAATTTATGGCCGCATCCAAGGCAGCATGGGGTCACATGCCAACGCTTTGATCACGGCCGCCCATGGGGCTTTGGGAGTTCCCAAATAATGAAGGCTGCAAACCCGAGATCCCGATCAAAACGAGGGCCTAAACCCGCATCAAAGGGGGCTTCTTTTGCACCCGATGTGCCTATTGATGGCAAAGTTGACGGCAAAGTTAGCGGCAAGGCTGGCGGCAAGGGAAGTGGTGGTGGCGGAAGTGGGGGTGGACAACCTCCCCCCGCTCAACCACGCTGGAAACGCATGGCCTATGGCTTTGTCGTGCTCAGCGTTTGGGGTTTGATTTTAAGCGGCCTGGGGATGGCTTACATTGCGTGGGATTTACCCGATGTGAACGAAGCCATTCAGGTGTCGCGCAAGCCTGTTATTCGTATCTTGACCCAAGACGGTCAAGAACTCACCCGGCGCGGAGATCGGTATGGAACCTCGGTGCGCCTTGAAAATTTACCGTTAATTTTACCCCAGGCCATTCTCGCCACAGAAGATCGGCGTTTTTACAGCCACTTTGGCCTAGACCTGATCGGCATTGCGCGGGCCATGTGGATCAATGTCAAAGCCGGTGCCATCCGCCAAGGCGGTTCAACGTTAACGCAACAAGCCGCCAAGAACTTGTTTTTGAAATCCGAACGAACCTTTCGCCGCAAATTCCAAGAAGTCCTTTTGGCGTTTTGGCTTGAAGCAAAGTTCACCAAAGACGAAATCCTCACCATCTATATGAACCGGGTTTATTTTGGTCAAAGTGTGTATGGCGTCGACGCCGCCGCACGCTATTATTTTGGCGTTCCCGCCAGCGACCTGTCCGATTATCATGCTGCCATGTTGGCGGGCATGTTAAAAGGCCCCAACAAATATAACCCGTTTAAAAATCTAGATCTGGCCAAAAGCCGCACCGAAGTGGTGCTCAAAAACATGGTTCACGCGGGTTATTTTTCACAAGCCGATGCCGACGCCGTGGTGCGCCCAAAACGGTGGCGAACGTCCGCTCGCAATACCAAAACCTTTTCTTTGGCGCGCCATTATACCGATTGGGTCTTGGACCAGGTTGGCGATTATGTCACCTTGGACCAAGATGTCGTGGTGTTTGTGTCCTTGGATACACGCTTGCAAAAACAAGCCATGGCCGCGACCCATCGCATGATGAAAAAAGGCGGTACAGCGCTTGGCCGTAACGCCAGCGAAGTGGCTTTGGTGACACTTGCCACGGATGGATCCGTGTTGGCCATGGTGGGCGGCAGAGATTACAATACCAGCCGCTTTAACCGTGCCGTCCAAGCCAAGCGTCAACCGGGATCGGCCTTTAAACCGATCGTTTATTTAGCCGGGTTCGACGCCGGGCTGACCCCCGCAACCGTGATGATTGACGAACCCATCACCATCGACAACTGGTCACCGAAAAACTTTAAAAAGACCTTCGCCGGCTCCATGACCCTTGCCGAAGCCATGATGCGGTCCGTGAACACCATCGCCGTCAAAGTTTCAGAAGAGGCCGGGCGCAGCAATGTGCAAGCCATGGCCAAAAAACTCGGCATCACGACCCCATTAACCGACAAACCATCCTTGGCCTTGGGCGTCAGCGAAACCAGCGTGTTGGACCTGACGGCGGCCTATGGAACTTTTGCCACCGGGGGCTTTGGCTTGTGGCCCTATGCCATTGTCGAAATTCAAGATGCTTCTGGACACACCTTGTATCAACGATCCGGCGGCGGACCCGGCCGGGTCATCCCACCATCTTATGCCGGGGCCATGAATGCCATGTTGTCGGGTGTGGTGTATGGCGCCAAAGGAACGGGCAAAGCTGCGCGTCTGGGCAACCGCCCCGCAGCCGGCAAAACGGGCACGTCTCAAGGCTACCGAGACGCCTGGTTTGTGGGCTATACCGCCGACCTCATCACCGGGGTTTGGATGGGCAATGACGCGGGCACGCCCATGCAAGGGGTCACCGGGGGAAGCTTGCCCGCACGGTTATGGAAAGACTTTATGCTTCAAGCCACGGCCGGCTATCCTGTCCGGCCCTTGCCGTCCGAACAGTTGCCGACGGGGGCCCATGAAAACATCAACCCACAAGACATGATGCCGCGTGCCGAACAGGCGGCAAAAGATGCGCTTAAGACCATTATTGACAGTCTGTTTGGAAATTAAAGCGCGAAAAAAACCATCCCAAAAGCCCGCAACCCGCAATCACCACAAACATTGGAACGCTCGTTCCATTATGAACATAACCGACCAATATTCCCACCGTTCCGGCCAGGCCCATTTGGACAAAACCAAACAGCGCCGAGGCCGCACCGGCCATATTTTGATGCGGCCCAATGGCCCCGGCGGTGGCATTGGGCATGACCAAGCCAACACTCATCAGGTACAGGCACACGGGGATAATGATGCCAAAAACGCTGGGCTCAAACGTAAGCTGGATACCAAGGCCGAGAAGGCTGCTCAGGATGGCGAGCCGCCCGCCAAATTCAATCATCCGCGAAAGTCCAATTTTGGATGTGAAAC
>JAESSV010000065.1 GCA_016763895.1 Magnetovibrio sp.
CCACCGCGAAGGCCATGGGGTGTGATGTCAGCGAAGTCTTTTCTGCGTCCACGGGCGTGATTGGGGAACCCTTTGCCCCGACCCTTATAACGGACACCTTGGGCGGCCTGAAAGCCGGTCTTGGCACGGCAGATTGGCAAGCCGCCGCCACCGCGATCATGACCACGGACACCTATGCCAAGGGCAGCACCCGCACCGTTGATATTGACGGTGTCACAATCACCATCAACGGCATGGCCAAGGGCTCAGGCATGATTGCGCCCGACATGGCGACCATGTTGTCTTATGTGGTGACCGATGCCGCCATCGATGCGGATCTTTTGCAACAGCTGTTGAATGTGGGCGTTGCGGTTTCCTTTAACGCCATCACGGTGGACAGCGATACCTCAACCAGCGACACCTTGATGGTGTTCGCCACGGGGCAAGCTGGAAATGATCCGTTCACGCGCATTGACGATCCGGCTGTGGCAAGATTTAAACAGGTTTTGGATGAGGTGCTGTTGGACTTAGCCCACCAAGTGGTGCGCGATGGGGAAGGCGCCTCTAAATTTATTGAAATCACCGTAACCGGGGCCGCCAGCGACAGGGCCGCCAAAGTCATCGGCCTGTCCATTGCCAATTCGCCGTTGGTGAAAACGGCCATTGCGGGCGAAGATGCCAACTGGGGCCGCATCGTTATGGCGGTGGGCAAAGCCGGCGAAGCCGCCGACAGAGATCGGCTCACCATCCGCATTGGCGGCGTGCAAGTCGCCCAAAACGGCATGCGCGTCGAAGGCTGTGACGAAGACCCGGTGGCCGCACACATGAAAGGCCAAAATATTCTGGTCGACGTTGATGTCGGCGTTGGTTCAGGGTCGGCCACAGTTTGGACCTGTGATTTGACCCATGGCTATATTTCCATCAACGCGGATTACCGGTCTTAATGGCCTCGCCAGCGGTTCATGTCGAAACTTTAGAAACACCCCGTTTGCATTTGCGGCGGTTGGTTCTGGGTGACGTGGCGGGTTTGGTCAAGGGTTGTAACAACATCAATGTTGCGCGGTATACGGCGCTTATCCCCCACCCTTATGCGGACTCGGACGCGCAGAAATTTTTAGAAGGGGCGTGGTTAGATCGCAACGCCCATAGCCGCCATGTGTTTGGCATAGAAACCCGCATTGACGGCGATTTGGTGGGCTGTATTGAACTTAATATGGGCAACGGACCCGATACCTTTGGGTATTGGATTGGCGAAGAATTCTGGGGCCAAGGCTACGTCACCGAGGCGATTTTGGCGATGTTACGGTTTGCGTTTCAAACCGCCGGAAAAGTTGAGCTGTGTGCCGCCGTGCATCCCGATAACCCGGCCTCGGTTCGGGTGCTGGAAAAAACCGGATTTAAGTATGACCGCATTGGAACCGAACTTGGGGGACGGTGCACGGACGTTTTGGCCGAAGTTTATGTTTTAAAGGCAAAAGATTGGTTTGCCCGCGAATCCAAAAAGCCCAAATTGTTGGTCAGCGCCATTGTCTTGATCGACCCACAACAGCGCATTTTGATGGCCACGCGTCCCGCCGGGAAATCTTTGGCGGGTCTTTGGGAATTTCCCGGGGGCAAGGTGCACGACGACGAAACGCCGGAACAGGCTTTGGTCCGTGAAATCCAAGAAGAACTGCTCATCACCATTCAAGAAAGCGATCTAGAACCCCTGACCTTCGCCAGCCATGCTTATGAAAGCTTTCACCTGATTATGCCGCTGTACGCCTGTCGCGCGTGGCAAGGGTCTGTAACCCCAGCGGAAGGGCAAAGCTTGAAATGGGTGAGCCTGGATCAATTGGATCAACTGCCCATGCCGCCCGCCGACATTCCTTTGGTGGCGATGCTGAAGAAGCTGTTGTAAGCTGGGTCATGAGCAAAAAAATTACCGCAAGCGTGGTGGTGATCGGCAATGAGATTTTGTCGGGCCGAACCCAAGACGCCAACATTCATTATCTGGCCTGTGAGCTGACCAAGTTGGGCATTCAATTGGCCGAAGTTCGCGTGATCTGTGATGATGAGTTTGACATCATCGAAGCCGTAAACCATTGCCGGGCTAAGTATGATTATGTGTTCACCACGGGTGGCATCGGCTCGACCCACGATGACATTACGGCGGCGGCGGTGGCAAAGGCCTTCGGCCGGGCTTTTGAAATCCACCCCGAAGCCGAGCGGATTTTGTTGAATCATTACAAGGAAAAAGCCAACAAGACCCGAATGCGCATGGCGTGGATGCCCAACGGGGCTGAACTGATCGATAACCCGGTGTCACGTTCGCCCGGTTTCAAGGTTGAAAACGTGTTCGTGTTCGCCGGCGTTCCGATAATCGCCAAGGCCATGTTTGACAACGTGCGGGCGAGCTTGACCGGAGGGCCAGTGTTGGTGGTGCAAACCATTTCGTCTTTGGATATTTCCGAAGGCATGATCGGCGAACATTTGCGCGACCTTCAAGACAATCACCCGGGCGTAGATGTGGGCTCGTACCCGTTTTTAAAGTCCGGTGGATTTGGCGTTAATTTGGTGGTGCGAGGTGAAAACAAAGCCGATGTGGATGCGGCGTGTGAAGACATAAAAGTCATCATCACCAAAGCCGGGGGAACCGCTTTGGACCAAGAAACCGAAGGCGACGAATTTTAGCGTTCAATGATGAACTTTTGAATGTCGACGCGCTTTTGCCACCCATGACGCACCAATTCAGGATCTTGGTGTTCTTCTTCGGGCCAGCCGATGCACAAATACGCGACAAAAGACCAGCCTTGGGGGGCAGATAAAATCGTTTCCACTTGGCGCGGGTCCAAGATTGACACCCAGCCCACGCCAACACCGCGCGCCCGCGCGGCCAACCACAAGGTGTGAACCGCCATCACCACAGAATAGCCCAAGGTTTCCGGCTTGGTTTTTTTGCCCAGGCCATGTCCAAGCTGGGTGGTCTGATCACAAAACACGGCGATTTGGGTCGGGGCTTGGTCCATGCCGGACAGTTTTAACTGGGCATACTGCTTTGTTTTTTCGCCGTGGTAGTCTTCCAAAGCGTCTTGATTACACACTTGGAAGTGGTCCCGCATGGATTTTCGGGCATGGGCGCTGGTTATCTTTACGAATCGCCACGGTTGGCTGTTGCCCACGGATGGGGCCAGGGCGGCAAGCTCAAGCAGGTCATCCACAAGATTGGTGGGCAAGGGCTCGGTTTTAAACCGCCGCACATCGCGGCGCCATTTCGATAAAGTGTCGAAATCGTCTTGGAATGTAAGGTCAAAACCGGGTCTGATTGTATCAATGTCTGGCATCATGGGCAGCACAATACGAGGGCCTGTGATGTGAGGCTATAAAAAAATACAAAGACCGTAATCTCTCGCGCCAGCCGCGCCCGACTTAAAAAAATGACAGGAGCAACGCTTTATAAATTTAGCTAATGTTTGCAGCTTGTTATGCCTATTTTATAAGGTGTTTCTCAAGGTATTTCACCGGTATGACACGCGCCCAAATAACATTTAATCTTGTTGTGCGAAGTAAATTAATGTAGCAACTGTTTTTAGGATGCGGGCATGGCGGAATTGGTAGACGCGCCAGACTTAGACTAAAATTTGAGTGCCTCTTTGGAAACATCGAGAGTAGAACTCGTCAAATTCGGGGAAACCTTTTAAATGGCAATCCCGAGCGAAGCCCGAAAGGGAACGTGTAGAGACTTGACGGCGAGCACCTAAAGCGGACGCTATGGTGAAGAGAAAGTCCAGACCACAAAGCCTCATTTGAGGTGGCAACGAAAGTTGTAGTTGGTAAGAAAATCTGTTGGGGTTCGCCCCGTCCCGGTTCAAGTCCGGGTGCCCGCACCACCTACCTTAACCAGCTACCTTAACCAGCTACCTAAACCAGACTTATTCGCCATCTTCTTCCGTGTTCAAGCTGAACAGGTCAAGCGGTTTGTCGCCTTGGCTTATGGCGCCGTGGCTGCGGATGGCCAAGGGGATGAGCGCGATGTAGGTGGCAAGGATGGCCGACAAGGTGACCCACGGAACGCTCAGCAATGAGGCGATGATAAGGCCCACGACCACCATTAAGGGCAAGATCAAGCTGGGGCGCAGTTTGACCTTTTTAAAGGAATAGGTGGGGATGTTGCTGACCATCAAAAAAGATACCACCAACACAAATACGCTCACCACTTCGGGGCGGCGCATAATGTCGGGAATCAGGTTGAACGAAATCACCATGGGCAACAACACCAAGCCTGCGGCCATGGGGGCGGGGACGCCGGCAAAAAAGTTTGCCGCCCACGCGGGGGGATCGGGGTCTTCGGCGGCGGTGTTGAACCGCGCCAAACGCAACGCGCACGCCATGGCGTAAACCAACACCAAAATCCAGCCAACCCGACCAATGCTTTCCAGTGACCAGAAATACAACATCATGCCCGGCGCCACGCCAAAGCTTAAGATGTCGGACAAAGAATCCAGTTCCGCACCAAATTTGGACGTGCCTTTAAGCAACCGCGCAATGCGACCATCCAAAGCGTCCAAAACCGCCGCCGCAAAAATGGCCAGGCAAGCCGGTTCCCAACGCCCTTCATAAGCAAAGCGAATAGCCGTTAAGCCCGAGCACAAGGCCAACAGCGTTAGCATGTTGGGGATCATGACATTTAAAGACAAGCGGGGCCTTTTGGGTCGCCTTCTTTTTGGTGTGACGGTCATGGGGCTATAGCCCTTTCCTCAAGGTGGCGTTAATGAATTTCGCCTTCGCGGCGGGGCTCTTTTGAAGCCATGTCGGCAATAACGGTTTCACCGGCGGTGGTGAGCTGTCCGATGGCAACCAGCGACGCTGTGCCCTTGGGCATGTATACATCAACGCGAGATCCAAAACGGATCAAGCCAAAGCGTTCGCCAGCCTTAATTTCGGTGCCTTCGTGAACCTGGCACACAATGCGACGCGCCACCAAGCCCGCGATTTGCACAAAGGCAATATCATGGCCGTCCGTGGTTTTCATGCGCAAAGACTGACGTTCGTTGAATTCGCTGGCTTTGTCCAATTCGGCGTTTAAAAACTTGCCGGGGCGATAGCCCAATTTGGTGATGGTGCCGTTCATCGGCGCCCGGTTCACATGAACGTTAAATACGTTCTGAAAATGCATACCCGCTGCAAAGCCTCGTCGCCCATGTCCAATTCAGAAGGGGGCACGGCTTCGTCAATCAAGCACACGCGACCATCGGCCGGAGCAATGACCAGGCCTTCGCGTGTGGGGGTGACACGATCGGGATCGCGAAAGAAATAAACGCACCAAGGCGTCAAGACGACTCCAACCCAACCCAGCGGTTGAGCAATATAGGCCAGGACCAAAGCAATCACCGCAAAAATGGCGATAAACGGCCAGCCAGCAGGATTAATGGGCACCAATACGGTCTTCACAGGCAGTGTTCCTTTTTCAGCAAGGGACGAACCCTTGATTGGTTATAACTTGTTTTTTAAGTGTGTATCACTGATTGCCGGGCAAACGGAAGACCTGACCGGGATAAATCATGTCCGGCGTTTGGATTTGATCTTTGTTGGCTTCGAAAATCAAGTGATAACGGGTCCCCTCGCCATAGGTTTTGCGCGCCAGCCGCCACAAGCTGTTGCCGGGCTGGACCACGGCAAAGGTGCCGGGTTTGAGGTTTTGGGTGTCTTTGGGTTCGGCCCGAGAAAAAGGCATTTCCCGCCGTGCCAAGACTTGCCCGTCGTTGTCCACCATGTCGGCGCGCAAGGTGTAAGTGCCCGGCGCAATGTCATGTTCAGGGGTCAGGCTCCACAATCCTTTGTCACCATCGGCTTGGGTTTTGCCGATAAAGCGGTTGTCGAGATACAAATGTACGGCTTTGCCTGTGGCGGCATGACCGTTGATGGACAATTGCCCGTTGCCATAATCGATGGCATCCACACCAAAGGCATCTTGGGCGCCGGGTTTTTGCAAGACTTCACTGTTGCCGGTTCCGTCCCGGCGCACTTTCACGGCCAAAGCTCCGTTGCCGCCGGCGGACCGTTCCGGCACCACCAAAATAACCACATGTTCGGACAACACCGGGTCATGGCCTTCCATCAACATGCGCAAGCCCAAACGACGTTCGCCCGGTTCCAACAGATTTTCGGGCACAAACACCCATTCGCCACGGTCATCGGTGGTGACAGAGCCAAAGGTGTTGTCATCGTCTAATATTTCGACGGTGCTGTTCGGGTTCGCCCGTCCGGCCATGACCGCGTTGCCTTCGGGGTTGACGCGCACCACATCGAAGGTTGGCGGGATAATGACTTGAACCGGGTCTTCTTTTTGAGTGGTTTGAGCAGCCGGATGCGGCGTTTTTTTGCTGTTGTTATTGTTGACAACACTATAGCCAATGGCGGCGCTGATGGCGACGGCACCGATAAGACCAATGATGACGGTTTTGTTCACGAACATCTACTCCCAAACGAAACAATGGTTTTTAAAACTTGGTCACAGGATAATCCGCGCGCAACATCAGCGCAATGGTGCTATGACGGCTAAATCAACGGATAAAGGCTAATTATGTCAAAACTTTCTGCATTGTGCGTCTTTTGCGGGTCAAGATCGGGTCATGACCCGCTTTATGCCCAAGAAAGCCAGAAGCTGGGCCGTATGCTGGGCGAGCGGAATATAAAATTGATCTATGGTGGTGGCGGCATCGGTTTGATGGCCGAAGTTGCCAGCG
>JAESSV010000066.1 GCA_016763895.1 Magnetovibrio sp.
GCACGGGTTCGGTCATGTCTCCTTTGGGAATGCCAAGGACCAAAATATCATCGTCAAAGGTTTCACTGTTCGAAGGACCCGGGCCTTGACCCGTGGGTTCGCCACCGGATCTATCCTCGTCGGATTTGTGGCGGCGGCGACGTTCTTCCAAAATCGCACGGTCTTCGTCCGCCAAACGATTGCGGCCGGGTCTTACCGAAAGAACCGGGGCAGACAAGCCCAATTTTTCATCGACCATAAGAGCCTCCCTTGATTCCCTTTAATTTAGCATAAAACACGCTTTTGTAGGAAGGCTTGCCTTTGAGGGCTTGATGACTATAATTGCCTGCTTTCTGAATGGGCAACGAAATACGTCCAAGGAGCAAATAAAATGACCCTGACAAAACCTGTGCCAAAAGCAGTAATCGGCATAATTATGGGCAGCCAGTCTGACTGGAACACCATGAAAAACGCTGCGGATACCTTGGATAAACTGGGCGTGACGTTTGAAACAAAAATTGTTTCGGCGCACCGCACACCGGACCGCCTGATCGCCTATGCTAAATCCGCAAAAGAACGTGGCCTGAAAGCCATCATTGCCGGGGCTGGGGGTGCGGCCCATCTTCCGGGCATGGTCGCCGCCATGACCCCGTTGCCCGTGTTGGGTGTGCCCATCGAAAGCAAATCTTTAAAAGGCATGGATTCCTTGTTGTCCATCGTGCAAATGCCTGGCGGTGTGCCCGTTGGCACATTTGCCATTGGCAAGCCCGGCGCCATCAATGCAGGCTTGTACGCGGGCGCTATCGTCGCCTTGAACGACGGCTGTGTTGCCGATTCTCTGGACGCTTGGCGGGCGGCACAAACAGATGCCGTAGCCGACGAGCCTAAAGATTAAGATGAACACAAAAGCTAATATACAAATCGCGCCTGGGTCAATCATCGGCCCTGGGTCAATCATTGGCCCCGGATCAATCATTGGCCCCGGATCAATCATTGGCATTGTCGGCGGAGGCCAACTGGGTCGCATGACCGCCGTCGCAGCAGCCGAACTGGGCTACCGCGTGCATGTCTTCACCCCCGAAGTAGACGGCCCTACGGAGCAAGTTTGTGCCAAAGCTTTTGTCGCGGCTTATGACGACGAAGACGCCATCAAAGCCTTTGGCGAAAGTGTGGACGTTATCACCTTTGAGTTTGAAAATGTTCCGGCGGACACCGTTAAAAAACTCAAGGCTTATGCCCCCGTCCACCCCGGCTGGAATTGTCTCGCCATTTGTCAGGATCGCGCCAAGGAAAAAATGTTTGCGGCGGACCTGGGCATTGAAACGGCTCCGTGGACATTGGTCACCAGCGCGGACGCATTACGTGACGCCATGAAAACCATTGGCACCCCGGCCATTTTAAAAACCACCACATTGGGTTATGACGGCAAGGGCCAGGTGCGCATTTTATCCGACACCAACCCAGCCACGGCTTGGGCTGAGCTTGGCGGAGACATTGGCATTTTAGAAGGCTTTATTGATTTCGACCGAGAAATCTCAGTGATCACAGCCAGGCGACCTTCGGGGGCCATGGCGACCTTTGACGTTGTTGAAAATCGTCACAAAAATGGCATTTTGGACGTCACCATCGCCCCGGCGAATATCTCGACAACACTAAGCGAGCAAGCCCGTGCCATCGGCCAAAAGCTGGCCGAAGCCATGGACATGGTTGGCCTGTTGGCGGTGGAATTGTTTGTCACTCGGGATGGGCGTTTGGTGATGAATGAAATGGCTCCAAGACCTCATAATTCCGGGCATTGGACCCAAGACGGGTGTACCACCAGCCAATACGAACAATTTGTGCGCGCCATAACCGGTTTGCCCTTGGGCTCAACACAGCGTCATGCGGATGTTGTGATGAAAAATCTTATTGGCGATGAAGCCAAACCTTGGGCCAAAATCCTTGCCAATCCAGATGATAAGCTGCATTTATATGGTAAAGCCGAAGCACGTGCCGGGCGCAAAATGGGCCACATCAACCGCTTGCACCCCAAAGGCTCAAAACCCAAAGGTTGGGTCAATTTTGGCGATTATTAATAACTTCACGAATAAGGACGTCTCCCATGCGGGCTGAGATAGAAACCGTTACCCTAGACCTCAAACAGTCGATCGAGCTGTTGAGGAGGCATCTTTGACTATGATCAAGCAATCGTACGTCTTGATGAATTAAACGCCCTGTCCGAAGACCCAGATCTTTGGAATGATGCCACCAAGGCACAAGCCTTGATGAAAGAACGCACCAAGTTAGACGGCTTGATTTCAGAAGTTGATAATTTGCAAAGCGACTTGGACGACAGTGTTGAACTGATCGAAATGGGCGAGCTTGAAGGTGATCAAGATATCATCGATGACGCTGAGGCCACACTTTTTGGTGCCAAGGCTCGTGCGGGCAAGGCTGAATTGCAAACCTTGTTGTCCGGGGAAGCCGATGCCAACAATTGTTACCTGGAAATCCACGCCGGGGCGGGTGGCACCGAAGCCCAAGACTGGGCTGAAATGGTCACGCGCATGTATGTACGTTGGGCCGATCAACACGGATATAAAACCGAATGGCTGGAAGAAAGTACGGGCGAAGAAGCCGGCATTAAATCTGCGACCATCAAGGTTTGTGGTGAAAATGCCTATGGTTGGGCGAAAACAGAATCCGGCGTGCACCGTTTGGTGCGCATTTCGCCTTATGATTCTTCGGCCCGGCGCCACACCAGTTTTGCATCGGTTTGGGTTTATCCCGAAATTGATGACGATATCGACGTAAATTATGAAGACAAAGACCTGCGTGTGGACACTTACCGCGCATCCGGTGCGGGCGGACAGCACATTAACAAAACCGATTCGGCGGTGCGCATCACCCACCTTCCGTCCGGCATTGTGGTGCAATGTCAAAATGACCGTTCCCAACACAAAAACCGCGCGGCGGCTTACAAGATGTTGAATGCTCGCCTGTACGAAGCCGAATTGCGGCGCCGTGAAGAAGCTTCGCAAGCGGAACACGAAGCCAAAAGTGAAATCGGTTGGGGCCACCAAATCCGCTCTTACGTGTTGCAACCGTACCAAATGGTCAAGGATCTGCGCACGGGTGTTGAAACATCAAATACCGGGGCTGTTCTGGACGGCGCCTTGGATCAATTCATGGAAGCGGCATTGGCCCAACGCGTCAAAGGCGGTGGCGGCATCGTCGAAGATATCGAATAAATATAAATGCTAGCGGATCATGAATTCTTTGAAAAAGATTGCCATGACACCGTGAGGCTTGATGATATTTTCGATGATCATCAAAATATCCAACTTCAAGCGTTTTGATCCGGCCCTGTCTTGCAGTTCGTCCACCGTTAGCGTTCTGAGATGCGTTGAAATGCCGTCCAAAATTTGCGTTTCACGCTCGATAAAAAACAATTGCGCTTCTTCATCTTCCA
>JAESSV010000067.1 GCA_016763895.1 Magnetovibrio sp.
TAGCCTTTGGCAAATAATTTTTTGAGCCCCACCAATTCTTGGTTACTGATGTCAAGCTGCGTCTCGCTTGATTTAATCTGAGCCTTAGACCCTAACGTATGGTGTTCATATAAGCTCTGTTGTTGGTAAATCATGTTGAGAGACGTGTTCAGAGCGCGGCGGCGTTCTTCAAATAAGGTTGTTTCTCCGGCCATAAGATAGGACACTCTTTGGTTATCGGCGCGGGTCAAAAGGTCGGCTGAAAATGTAATTTTCACGGCATTATTTTGCTCTGCGATGAGCCTTCCTTCCCGCACTTGCAAACCATCGAATTCGGCCTGAAGAGAACCGAGCTTGGATTTGGTTTGAACATCATCTAGCCGCAATAACACTTGTCCCGCAACAACTGTCTGGCCTTCTTTGACGAGGATATCTTTTACGATACCGCCTTCAAGGTGCTGAACGGTGCTGCGATTTCCTTCCGCAACGACAACGCCGCTGGCCATCACGCCACTGGCGAGAGGGGCCAGGCCTGCCCACAGACCAAAGCCAAAAATGAGGACGGTAATGATCATTAATCCGGTGATTATAATGCGTTTTGAGGAACGTGCCGTTTGTTCACAGTTGAACAGGACGGTGTCTGCTGTGGTGCTCATTGGGACACCATAACCGGTTCAGCGGATGCGGTGTTAATCTGGGGTTTAGGCGGCGCCCCACCGCGAAGCTTCAACAACACCTCTTTGGTCGGGCCAACCACTTCAATTTGACCATCGCGCAAGGCTAAGACGCTGTCGATGACCGGCATCATGGTGCTTCTATGCGTTGTGACCACAATCACGCGGCCTTCTTTTTTCAAGGTGTCCAACGCCCGAACCAGCGCCCGGGTGCTGTCATCATCAAGGTGTGAGTCGGGTTCGTCCATAACAATCAAAACCGGGTCGCCAAAAAAGGCGCGCGCCAAACCGATGCGTTGTTTCTGTCCACCTGACAAAACAACACCCTTGGGGCCAATGATGGTGTCGTATCCGTTGGGGAAATTCAAAACCATATCGTGGATGCCAGCCAACTTCGCGGCTTTGACGGTTGGGTCTGACAACGCATTTGAAAACCTAGAAATATTGTCTTTAACAGTGCCTTCCAAAAGATCAACCTCTTGGGGAAGGTAACCGATATGAGCTCCTAAACTTCCGCCATCTAAGCTTCCCAAATCAATACCATCAAGGCGAACGTCACCTGATGCGGCTGGCCAAACACCGACGAGTAACCGTGCCAAGGTCGATTTACCAGAAGCACTTGGCCCAACGATGCCCAAAATTGTACCCGGCCCCAAACGCAGGTTGATGTTTTTTAGGATTGGAACAGAACTGCCCGGTGCGCCCCCAAACAATCCTTTGACCACAAGTTTTGCCGCCGGAACGGGCAGCTCCATGAGGATGTCTGCCTCTGGCACCACCGTAAACAACATATTTAATCTTTGGTAACCTCGACGGGCCGCAGAAAATCCGCGCCACGCGCCCAAGGCTTGTTCAACGGGGGCCAAGGCCCGGCCCATAATGATGGAGGCGGCGATCATGAAACCGGGGGTGATTTCTTGCTTAGCCGCCAACCAAGCGCCTGTGCCCAACATCGCCATTTGCAACAAAAGCCGCATGGCCTTGCTCACCGAAGCCAAGCTTCCTAAGCGTTCGCTCACGGTGTCTTGATAGCTTACCGCTACATCTTGTCCGGCGCGCCAAATCTTGCTCATGTCAGGGACCATGCCCATGACACGTAGGGTGTCTGCATTGTTTACACTTTGGCTCATGCACCGTTCTGCATGTTGCGTTGCCTTACGAGAGCTTTCGATTTTATCACGGGTTGAAAACTCGGCCAACATGGCCAAAGCAAACAAACCAACGGCTCCCACCAAGGCCACCATGCCAAGAAGGCTGTGCATGGCGAAGATTGCACCTAAAAAGATGATCACCCATGGTGCGTCGATCAGCGCAACCAAGCCTGTCCCTGAAATAAATTGGCGCAGATCATAGAGATCTTTTTGGGCTTCACGGGAAGGCTCACGAGGGTGAGAAGACGTGCGTTTTAAGACCGTATCAAACAATCGGTCGGCGATGCGTTGATGCAATACCGTGCCCGCACGCACCAACAATTTTGACCGCAATAGATCCAAGGCCGCCATGGTGAGCAGCAAAAACGTAGTAATAGCCGTTAATGATATCAAAGTTTCGACACTGCGGCTCGACAACACCCGATCATAAAGTTGCAACATGTACAACGGGCTCGCCATCACAAGTGCGTTAATGACCACACTGAACATAATGACGGCCAAAAAATGCGGCCGCAGGGCATTTAGGTAAGACTTCATACAAACTTGGCCTTAATCAAAGGGGTGTTTAAGCATTGAAATAGGGAAGGAGAACGGCCCCTTCCCTATCACCGATCTGGATAAGCTTGGCTGAAAAATCAGCCCTCACGTTTAAGCGCCGAAGTACCAACCCAAACCATCGGACCCAATCACAAACTCAATGGTATTGTTTCCCCCCAGCATGAAATCTTCAATAATGACACCTTCAGATAAATTATCCGCAGCTGAAGCCACATAAAGATCATTGCCGAGCACGCCTAATCTAAGGTTTGCACCCGTAACATCACCGAACTTGAGAACGTCGCCCGTTCCGCCACCAAAACCCGTTTGTCCGGTTGCCGACTTGTCGTCGTTGATTACATCGTATTCTCCAGCGACGGTGTCAGTCGTTAAGTGAAAGTAAAAATCATTGCCTGTACCACCATATAGGGTGTCGGCTCCAGAGCCGCCATATAGGTAGTCTTGACCGGACCCGCCAACCATAATATCGTTACCAGCTCCACCGAACAATACGTCGTTATCTGCACCGCCATCTATAATGTCGTTACCAGCATCACCGTACAGCGTGTCAATTCCAGTCCCACCGAAAAGACCATCAACTCCATCCCCACCGTGTAACTCGTCAGTTCCAGCATCGCCAATTAGAGTGTCAGTGCCTATGCCACCGTACAGGGTGTCGTCGCCTTCGCCACCGTATAACGTATCATTATCGGCTTCACCGTACAGTGTATCGTTCCCTTTACCGCCGTACATATGATCATCACCTGAACCACCATACAATTTATCATCACCCCAAGCTTGTCCCGCAGGAGGCGTGTCGGGGTCTGTAATAAAACGATGTAGCGTGTAATCCCAATATCCTTGCTGGCCACCGAACATATAATCGTTCCCGCTGCCGCCATAAAGCATATTATTCCCAGTGCCACCTGATAGGGTATCGTTGCCCGCACCACCGTCTACGATGTCATCTCCAGAATCGCCCCAAAGCAGATCCATGCCAGCATTGCCATATATTTTATCAGCACCAGCGCCACCCTGAATGTTATCACTACCTGTGCCGCCGTAAATTATATCAGCACCACCCTTACCACCGGCATAATCATTGCCACCAAGTAGATATATCGTGTCAGCCCCCGATGTTCCGTAAACGACGTCTCTAAATTGTGTATAGGTTGTCATTAGTTTTCCTATCATTAAGTTTACTTGCAATTAACAACCATTAGATTAGACCCTAAGGGTGAGTCAAGTAATATTAATACAATTAATAGGCTGTCTGGTTATTACAACTAATTATATATTTACTAGATTCGAGGATTGGATGGCTAGCCCCTGCGCCGCGCACGACACATTTCAGTGTTCAACAGACAGGGCAATTAGATATAACAGCACAGTTCGTCAGTGGGCGTCTTTTATAA
>JAESSV010000068.1 GCA_016763895.1 Magnetovibrio sp.
AGACTTTCCAAGGAATCCAGCGAAATCGCTTGGGATTCGTCAAACCGTCCAGCCACCGTGCGGCGTAAATCATGGACATGCCCAACCGAGCCCAGGCGCAGGGCTAAATCTCGAGCTAATGCCCTGATATAAGTACCTTTTCCACAACAAACGTCAATCACGGCCAAATTGGGTTCGGCCATCTCGACCAAGGTCACGGATTCAATCCGCACGGTCCGGACCGGCATTTCGACGTCTTCATCGGCCCGCGCCCGTTTATAAGCGCGTTGCCCATCAATTTTAATGGCCGAATACACCGGGGGGACTTGATCTATTTCGCCGAGAAATTCAGGCAGCACCGCTTGTATGTCCGCCGCTGTCGGGCAAACATCGGACGTATCGACCACTTCGCCTTCGACATCGTCGGTGGTGGTCGAAGACCCAAACCGCAGCCAACATCGGTACGCCTTGTCGCCATCCAACACAAAGTTCACGGTTTTGGTGGCTTCGCCCAAAGCGATCGGCAACAGGCCTGTGGCCAGGGGATCAAGGGTGCCCCCGTGCCCGGCTTTACGCGCATCCATCAACCATTTCACCTTGCCCACCACTTGGGAAGAGCTCATGCCTTTGGGTTTATCAATGATGAGCCAGCCGTGAATGGGCTGGCCTTTTTTACGCCGCGCCATAATTACGTCGCTCCATATTTACCTCGCGCCATGCTTATCTCGGCCACGGGCTATTCTTCCTCGTCTTCGTCTTCATCTTCGTCTTGAACAAGGTCACGGCCGACTTCTGGACGGTGCAACAATTCATCAATATGTCCGGCTTCTTCAAACGAAGTGTCATGAAGAAAGCGCAGCGCAGGCGTGTGTTTCAATTGGGTTGAATGGGCGATTTCGTAACGCAGGAATTTAGCGGCCTTGGCCAAAGCGACGATCACCTCGTGAATCTTTTCGGAGTCACCGCCGCCCAACGGCATGACGAAACACGTGGCATTTTTCAAATCAGGGCTAACGCTGACTTCGGTCACCGTGACCGACGTTTCCATCAAAATGGGGTCGCGCAAATCGGTGCGCGACAACACTTGCACCAACGCATGGCGCACTTCCTCACCCACGCGCAATTGGCGTTGGCTGGGACCTTTGGCAGATACATGCTGACCGTGACGCGCCATAACAAATAGTCTCTAAATCAAGCTTATTCTTCGAGTTTGCGAGCGACTTCAATTACGTTGAAGCATTCGATCATATCACCGGTTTTCAAGTCGTCATAATTCGCAAACGACATGCCACATTCCATGCCTTCTTTGACTTCCTTGGCATCATCTTTGAACCGTTTCAACTGACTGAGCTCGCCTTCATGGATCACGACATCATCACGCAACAAGCGAACTTTTGAGCCTTTTTTGACCATGCCGCTGGTGATCATGCAACCCGCAACCTTGCCCACTTTGGACACGTTGAAGACTTCACGTATTTCGGCGTAGCCCAAAAATTCTTCTTTGAGCGTCGGAGCCAACATACCAGACAACGCGTTTCGCATATCGTCGGTAACATCATAAATAATTGAATAATAACGAATATCTACGCCATCACGTTTGGCAAGATCCCGTGCCTGAGCATTCGCACGAACGTTAAAGCCAATGATAAAGCCGCCAGATGCACGGGCCAAGACCACGTCAGATTCGTTAATGCCACCAACCGCGCCGTGCAACACACGGGCCTTAACTTCGTCGGTGCCCATTTTGTTCAAAGCGCCCTGAATGGCTTCAAGCGAACCATGAACGTCGGCTTTGATGACCACCGGCAATTCTTCGGCAACGCCTTCTTTGATTTTTTCAAACATTTGTTCCAGCGTGCCACGACCTGCCGCTACGGAATGAAGGGCGCGTTTTTTACGGGTCCTGTATTCGGTGATTTCGCGCGCTTTGGCTTCGTCCTCAACCACAATAACGTCATCACCGGCTTCGGGTGTGCCGTTTAGGCCCAGCACTTCGATGGGCATCCCGGGAACAGCCTCGTCAACTTTGTGACCATGATCATCGACCAACACCCGCACACGTCCCCATTCGGAACCCGCAACAAAGATATCCCCTTTGCGCAGGGTGCCGCGTTGAACCAAGGTGGTCGCAACCGAACCACGCCCTTGTTCCATTTTGGCTTCGACAATGACACCTGACGCAGGCGCATTTGGATTGGCTTTAAGGTCCAAGATTTCAGATTGCAACAAAATCGCTTCTTCCAGCTTGTCCAAGCCGGTGCGGGCTTTTGCAGAAACTTCAACGGCCAAAACATCGCCGCCTATTTCTTCAACCACAATGTCGTGTTGCAACAATTCGGTCCGCACTTTGTTCGCATCCGCAGCCGGCTTGTCGCATTTGTTAATGGCAACAATAATCGGCACATCGGCAGCCTTGGCATGGTGAATGGCTTCGATGGTTTGCGGCATGACGCTATCGTCAGCAGCCACCACCAAAATCACAATGTCTGTGACTTTCGCGCCACGTGCGCGCATATCGGTAAAGGCCGCGTGACCCGGTGTATCAACAAAAGTAATTTTGTCGCCCGTTTCCATGGTCACCTGATACGCCCCAATGTGTTGCGTAATGCCCCCGGCTTCACCTTCGGCGACATCCGTTGAACGCAAAGCATCCAACAGGGATGTTTTACCATGATCAACGTGGCCCATGACGGTCACAACAGGTGGCCGAGATATCAATGAGCCTTCTGGATCATCTTGTTCAGCCAGGTTTGTTTCAACATCAGATTCAGACACACGTTGGAGGTTGTGACCAAATTCGGTAACCACCAATTCAGCCGTATCCGCATCAATGACTTGATTGACCGTCGCCATCACACCCATTTTCATCAGTTCGCGGATAACATCCACGCCCCGCTCGGCCATACGGTTGGCCAATTCTTTTACGGTGATGGTTTCAGGAACAACCACATCACGGATGATTTTTTTACCCGCCGCGCGTGCTTGTTGTTGTTGTTGTTTTTCTTTTTCGCGCTTGCGTTTGACCGAAGCCAAAGAATGCTGGCGCTCTTCGTTTCCGGACAACGCCGAAGAAATGGTCAGTTTGCCACCGCGACGTTTTTTATCGCCGCGCGTTGGGCGATTGGGCTGGACCTTTTCGTTGCCCTTGCCTTTTTTGGTCTTTTTAGGCTTTTTATTTTCTTCACGGCCGCGATCGGTCGAAGGCTGAGGATCCGGCGCACTCGCTGGGCGGGCTACGCGTTTTAATCCCGTTTTGGGAAGAATAGCTTTTGGGCTGGGAGCCTGACGAACCACAGGGGCTTTAGCAACAACAGGGGCTTTAGCAACAACAGGGGCGCTTTCAACACGGCAGCCTGAGACTTTTCAGCCTCAAGACGATCCGTTTCTGCCTTAGCTTCAGCATCTTTTTTGGCTTGTTGCTCGACCTGTTGCTGTTCTTGCTCAGCAGCGGCTTTGTCATCTTCAAGTTTACGTTTGTCTTCTTCGACTTGACGCAATTTTGCAGCTTCCAAGGCTTTTGCCCGCGCTTCGCGTTCGCTGTCGGTTAAGCTGTCATCAGAAGAGGTCGACGACGGAGTCTTAAACACATCGCTAGACTTTGAAATCGCATTCACTTGCGACATCTTGCCTGAGGAATCTTGAGCAAAGGAACGCTTTTTCTTCACCTCGACCGTGACCAGTTTGGATCGGCCATGCGAAAAGCTCTGTTTTACCGTACCGGCGTCAACAGTCTTATTCAGCTCGAGCTTGCCGGGACGCTTTAACGTCATCGGTTTTTTGCCAGTGGTTTTCGTATCGCTCATATCACTCCGCTCTTGAGCCTTGCTCAATCTTTCGGCCCGTCAGATGGTAAAATACCATTTAGGGACCGATGTGTTAGACCTGCAAGTTTGCAAGCTTCACTTAAAAAAATCTTCGCCATCTTGCCCGGCCCAATCAGGGTGTGCACCGCATTATCGCGGCCAATGGCGTGGCCGATGTCTTCTGCCGTAAATAACGCGACCACCTGAACATCAGGAGCCAAACGTGTTATTTTTTCTCGTCCGTCCAGGGCACCGTCGCTCGCGTGCAACAACACCCCTTCGGGTTTATTTTTCAATGCCGCACGGACATTATCATATCCTTGCGTCAAAATGCCGGCTCGTCGCGCCAAACCAATGCGATTTAAGCAACCCACCTGCAATTGATGAACAACTTGATCCACCAAATCGTCTGGCACAACAACCCGAGCCCGGGCCGCGCGTGCAAATTTCTTTTTTGCACATGCCATTTCTAACATATCCTGCCGTGCGCTCAACCATAAACCCCGTCCGGGTAATTTACCTTTGGCGTCAAACACCACTTGATCGTTTGGGCCCACGACAAAACGCAGCATATTATCTTTAAGATCAACCTCTCCCGAGGCAATACATTTGCGTTCCGCCACGTGAGCCAGTCCTACCTTAAGGCCTTGATTAAGCCTCTTTACTTTCTTCAGCCGGTGCGTCTTCGCTTTCGCCAGTTGCACCGTCTTCATCTGCAAACCAATGCGCGCGCGCCGCCATAATAATGGCGTTCGACTCATCCATAGAAAGTTTAAACGTCGGCAACAAATCAACCAATTCATCACCCGCCAAATCGGCCAAATCGTCGCGGTCTTTGATTTCTTTTTCGCCCAGCGCCACAACCATTTCCAAAGACAGGCCTTCGACTTCAAGCAAGTCGTCCTTAACGCCAAGTTTTTGACGTTTGTCGTTGAGAATTTCTTCGCGGCTTTCCAGATAGCTCCGAGCGCGTTCGCGCAATTCAGCGCCAACGTCTTCGTCAAAGCCTTCGATGTCGGCCAATTCTTCGACGGGAACAAAGGCGACTTCTTCGATGGTGGTAAAGCCTTCGGTGACCAACAAGTGTGCGATCACGTCATCTACGTCCAACGCATCAACGAACATTTTGGTGCGCGCGATAAAGTCTTGTTGACGACGTTCAGACTCATCAGCTTCGGTCAGAATATCGATGTTCCAGCCCGATAATTGAGACGCCAAACGAACGTTTTGGCCACGACGACCAATCGCCAACGACAATTGATCATCGGGAACCACAACTTCGATGATATTTTTTTCTTCATCCAAAATGACTTTCATCACTTCTGCCGGGGCCAACGCATTCACGATGAATGTGGCCTGATCGGTGGAGTATTGAATGATGTCGATTTTTTCACCTTGCAATTCGCCCACAACGGCTTGAACGCGAGACCCGCGCATACCGATGCACGGACCCACAGGATCAATAGAGCTGTCATGGCTGATCACGGCAATTTTCGCCCGCGATCCGGGATCACGCGCCGCCGCCATAATTTCAATAATACCGTCATAAATTTCGGGCACTTCTTGGACAAACAACTTGGACATAAAGTCGGGATGGGTGCGCGACAAAAAGATTTGCGGCCCACGAGTTTCTTCGCGAACATCCATAATGATCGCGCGGACACGATCACCCGTATTGAAATGTTCGCGGGGGATGGTTTCGTCCCGGCGCAACAAAGCTTCGCCGCGACCTAAATCGACAATAACGTTGCCGTATTCGATGCGCTTGACGGTGCCATTGATGACTTCGCCCATGCGATCTTTGAATTCTGCGAATTGACGTTTGCGTTCCGCATCGCGGACTTTTTGCACAATCACTTGCTTAGCGGTTTGTGCGGCAATACGCCCAAAGTCGATGGGGGGCAACGGATCAACCAGAAACTCGCCCAGTTTAATATCTGATTTTTTACGTTGCGCGCGGGGCAGCGTCATTTGTGTAAAGTCATTTTCCAGCTCGTCGTCGGCCACCACTTCAAGATAACGGGCCAGCGAGATTTCACCGGTGTTGCGATCGATGTGCGCGCGGATGTCATGTTCTAGCCCATATTTCGAACGGCCTGCACGTTGAATGGCTTCTTCCATGGCTTCCAAAACTTCGTCACGGTTGATGCCTTTATCACGGGCAACCGTGTCAGCAACGGACAAAAGTTCGGGGCGCACGTGCACTCCAGTGGTTTGGAAAGTATCGGTCATGTATTTGGCTCCCGGGTTACAGCCGCGATCAATTCGTCGGTCAGCAACAGTTTCGCACGATATAAATCATCAAAAGGCAAAGCGATGGTTTCACCCGCCTCGTTCTCAATTAAAACGGTGTCATTTTCACCCAGCCCCAAAAGACGCCCGGTGTAACGTTTGCGGCCATCTTCAAGGCCCTTGGACAATTCGATTTTGGCATCAAAGCCCGCCCAAGATTCAAAATGTTTCAGCTTTGTCAACGGACGATCAATGCCCGGAGAGCTGACTTCCAAGGTAAACTCGGAAGAAATAGGGTCTTCGACGTCCAAAATGGTCGAAATGGCGCGGCTGACAGAGGCACAGTCTTCTACATCAAATCCAGACCCGTCGGCGCGTTCCGCCATAATTTGCAACAAAGGCTCTCTGCTGCCTTTGACCATCACGCGCACGAGATCAAAGCCCAAGTCTTCGATCGTCGGGGCAATCATGGCTGCGATGCGCTTTGCTAAATCCATACCTAAACGTCGTCCTTTAATGACTGAGACCTAAACCATCGGAAACAAAACGATATTTCAGGAAACAAAAAAGGCGGGGCCCAATTCCTTGAGACCCACCTCACATTCGATCCTGTCGAATTGAGACTTGTTAACTAGCGGAGGTTCTACACCCTTGCCCGGCCAGACGCAAGGCCTTTACGACCTGTTTTTTCGACGAAAGCACAAATAAACGCACTTATCGCCCTTGGCCAAGGCTTTTTCTTCATAACGGGTGCTGATCCAATCTTGGGGCGGTGTTTGCCAATCTTTGCACGTCTCGGCGGTCCATTCGAACTCATCATGGCGCATCAGGTGCGTTAAGGTCCAACGGATGTAGCCCATGTGATCGGACGCCACGCGCAATTCGCCACCGTCTTTTAACATCCGCGCAAAGTCATCCAAAATGTTGGTTTGAATGAACCGACGTTTGTGATGACGCGATTTCGGCCACGGATCGGGGAACAAGACAAACACTCGGTCCAGGTCGGCGGTCTTAAACGTGGGGAATATTTGCCGCGCATCATCGCCATGAATGCGCACGTTTTCAAGGCCTGCCTCTTGAACCTGGGACAACAGTTTGGCAACGCCGTCGATAAACGGCTCACAACCCACAATGCCCACATTAGGGTGCGCGGCGGCTTGAGCCGACAGATGTTCACCACCACCGAAGCCGATTTCCAACCACAAAGCGTCGATATTGGCCGCGAAATGCGCGCGGGCCGGTTTTTCACAATCCATGGATATTTTGGGCAATAAATGCGCCATTAAGCGTTCGCGGGCGGGGCTCAGCTTTTTGCCTTGCCGCCGCCCAAACGAACGTAAATATCCAGGATCTTTGAGGTCTTGTGTAGACGTCATCAAATCAAAACCCGGTTAGCATGCGGCTTTGATGGCATCCGCCAGATCGGTTTTTTCCCAAGAGAAACCACCGTCTTCAGTCGGTGTACGACCAAAGTGACCGTAGGTCGAAGTGCGCTCATAAATGGGACGGTTAAGCCCCAAATGCATGCGAATGCCCTTGGGCGAAAGATTGACCAAACCTTGCAAAATTTTCGACAATTTGTCTTCGTCAGCCTGGCCAGTGCCGTGGGTATCCACGTACACAGACAAAGGATGCGACACGCCAATGGCATACGCCAGTTGGATGGTGCATTTATCAGCAACACCCGAAGCCACAACGTTTTTCGCCAAATAACGCGACACATAAGCCGCCGAACGATCAACCTTGGTGGGATCTTTGCCAGAAAATGCGCCGCCGCCATGAGGCGCTGAACCGCCATAGGTGTCGACAATAATTTTACGGCCCGTAAGTCCACAATCGCCATCCGGCCCACCGATGACAAACTTACCGGTTGGATTGATGTAAATTTCTTTGGCTTGCGGCATCCAACCGTCCGGCAATACTTTTTCAATATGCGGCATAACGGCGGCGATGACGTCGTCGGGTGAGCGGTCTTCGTCGTGTTGCGTCGAAACCACAACAGACGTCGCCCGAACCGGCTTGCCATCAACGTATTGCAAGGTGACCTGGCATTTGGAATCGGGTCCCAATCCTATGGACGGATTGGCATGACGTTCGTCGGCCATGGAGCGCAAGATTTCGTGGGACAAGAAAATTGGAGCCGGCATCAACACTTTGGTTTCGCGGCACGCATAACCAAACATAATACCCTGATCACCAGCACCTTCTTCGGTATCGACGCCCGTGCCTTCATCCACGCCCGCCGCAATATCAACGGATTGGGCATGCAAGTGGCATTCAAAACTTAGATCTTTCCAATGGAAACCGTCTTGTTCGTAACCAATTTCTTTCACGGCCGCGCGGGCGGCTTTTTCAAGAATAGACTTTTCCACGGTGCCGTCGGGATGTACCAACGGTGATGGGCCGCGAACTTCGCCGGCCAGCACAATGCGGTTTGTGGTGGCAAGCGTTTCGCAAGCCACGCGCGCTTCCGGATCGGCTGCCAGGAAAACATCGACAACCACATCAGAAATGCGGTCGCAAACTTTGTCCGGGTGGCCTTCGGAAACAGATTCAGATGTAAATAAAAAATCGTTTTTTGACATGAGATTATCCTCATTCAGTCGTTGATCCAAAGGATCAGGGCCGTTTGAGGGAGTCCTCGAAAACAATGCCCACTTAGCCTTTTTTAGTGTGGTGGCAAGCGATCCAAATCCGTCCACATAACAATTGTTTCTTGTCGTCATCAAAAGAAACGGGTGTTGGGCCTCAAAGCTCAACACCCGCACTTTTGACAATATTTTTGGTTTTGGTCAACAGTTTTTTAAATACCTGACCAATTCCATAGGGTTTAAGTATTGCTGTCCGTTGCGTTGGCAATAGATTTCGTCAATTCAAACACGCGCTTACGCACTTTGGGATCTTCGATGCGGTAATAAGCCCGAACCAATTCCAAAGTTTCACGGCGCGCCATAGGATCACTGGTTTGAACACTTTCCAGTTTTTCACTATTTTCCGGAGCCGCATAGTCACCACGGGTTTTTTGAACTTCGCCAGGCATTTCTTCGAAGAAATAGCTGACGGATACATCCAGCACTTGACCCAATTGGTACAAGCGAGAAGCACCGATGCGATTTGCACCGCGCTCATATTTTTGAATTTGCTGGAAAGTGAGGCCAACTGCTTCACCGAGTTTTTCTTGGCTCATGCCCAACAATGTCCGGCGTTGACGCAAACGTGCGCCTACATGGATATCTACGGGACGTGGCGTGCCAAGCAGGGGGTGCTGTTCGGCTTTTCTAGCATTTGATTTAGCAGGCATTTGTCAGGTTCCTTTGTTTGATCGTCTAATTTTGTGCACATTTTATACAGGTCGGGTATATCCTGTAAATTGCGACATCATTGTGTACTTTGTGTACTTTGAGTACGTACTTAATATTATATATACATTCTTCGTTTCGATTTTACTCTCAATTTTGAGTGCAATTTCATTGCATTAAGGTATCATCCCACAGGAAATCAATTTCTGCGAGAACTTAATTTAAAAAATGCAGTTTTCAGGCATTCTATACAAGTACAAGCATATGTTTCATGTGGTATTTATCATACCTTTCAATTCATGTACTATTAATACGCCCCCAACGTGCACGCGTCAAGCCCCAACTCACATGCATTGGTATGTTTATCTAGTCTAAATCGATTAAAACTATAAATCAGTCCAGACGTGGGGGAAAATACCCAAATACGCCCCCAATGAGGCCTATGATTAAAGTCAACAAGAGCGCAATTTTGTTGCCATATTGAGAAAATAGGGTTGGGTCTTCTAGGGCCGTTGGTAAATCCCCATCTAAAAAGCCTGTTTCCCCTAAAGAGAGTTTTCCTTGGACGCGTCCATAGGAGTCAAAAATGCCCGACATTCCTGTGCCCGCAACCCTGACCACGGGCAAACCTTGCTCTACGGCTCGCAATTGGGTATTCACGAAATGCTGATAAGGACCCGCCGTGCGTCCGTACCAAGCATCATTCGTTAAATTTAAAATCCATTTTGGTTTTCCCTTTGGATCAACAACTTCACCCGGAAATATGATTTCATAGCAAATGAGGGGGCTTACGGGCGGCAGGCCTTTTAATTCCAACGTCACCAAACCTGGGCCGGGCAAAAACGATCCTGCCCCCTGGGTAATGCGGTCTAGGGGCAACCAGTTTTTAAACGGCATATATTCGCCAAATGGCACCAAGTGAAATTTATCATACTTGGCCGTAATTTGCCCTTTATCGTCTATTGAGAGCATCGTATTGGTCACGTTAAACGGTCCACCTGATGCGGAATTTGAGGGAACAATATTGGGGGCGCCCAAGAGCGTTAAGCCATCTTTGGGCGTCACCCGCGCCACCATATCCAGCCACGGCTTATGGCCGGCGATGAAAAAAGGCGCCGCAGTTTCTGCCCAAATCACATGAGTCGGTTTAGACCCGCCCGATTTCGGAAGAGCGGCGCTCAATTCGATTTGCCTCATCATATGGCTTTCACGTAATGCGGGATTCCACTTATCAGATTGGCTGATATTAGGCTGGATCAAGCGCAATCGAACGTTGGGCACTGTATCGGTGCGCTGATCGGGCAAACGAGCCTGTCCTCCGGCCCACGCACCCAACACCACAAGCACGGCAAGCACATTCGCACCCAACGCCAAGCGCCCCCGTTCAAGCAGGGTTCCGGGCAATGTTGCAAGCAAAACGGCCCACAAGCTCAAACCAAAAACACCGACCACGGAAGCGCCTTGCAACAATGAATCTGAAAACGCCCAAATTGTGCCGAGCGGATTCCACGGGAAGCCCGTCAAGAACCACCCCCGCACCCATTCGAAAAAGGTCCAGCTTGCGGCCAAAACCAACGCCTTGCCAACCAGGTTTTGTCCCGGCACAGCGCGCACAATAAACATCGCTAAACCGCTGTATAATCCAAAACCCAATGCAAAGCCTGAAGTCGCAAAAGGGATCAGCCAGCCAAATTTGGCCGCATCCACCAACAAGGCAAACGCCACCCAATATAAGCCGGCGGCAAAAAATCCGCCGCCAAACCACCAGCCAACCACGAAAGCCCGCCACCGCGTGGCCGCCCCAACCACCAACCATAACAAAATACTAAAGGCCGGAACCAACAGATAGATTTGATACAAAGGGGGCAATGCGAACGCCGACATTAAGCCCAAGCCACCGGCCAAAAAACGGGCCGGCCATTTTTCAAGGGCGTCAACACGATCTTTGAGACGAGCGATCAAGGAAAGAATAACCATCGGAAATTACGACCCGGCCTGTGGATGTGTTGGGTTTGATCCCATAGGATTGATGCGCACGCGGACACGTTTGACGCGGCGGGGATCGGCGTCCAAAATTTCAAACTCTAAACCCGCATCATGAACCAAAAGCTCACCCCGTATGGGAACATGTCCGGCCAATGAAACCACCAACCCGCCGAGCGTATCAATGTCGGCATAGTCTTTGCCATTGAAATGATCGTTGCCCAAGACAACGGCCATGTCTTCAAGCGAAGTGCGGGCGCTGGCGACCCACGAGCCATCAGAGCTTTTTTCAAAGGTTGGCTTTTCATCCGTGTCGAATTCGTCTTCAATTTCACCAACAATTTCTTCGACCAAATCTTCGATGGTCACCAAGCCATCTACGCCCCCGTATTCATCCACCACAAACGCCATATGAATCCGTTTCACACGCATTTCCAAAAGCAATTCTAAAATATGCATAGATGGCGAAACAAACAACGCGGTGCGCGCTATTTTCGAGACATCAAACGCATCTTCTTTGCCGCGCCAAATCAATAAATCTTTGACATGCACAATGGCAAAGGCGTCGTCTAGGGTATCCACATACAACGGAACCCGAGAATGGCCTTCGGTGGTCACCAGTTCTATCAAGCCTTGGAAGGAAATTGAGGATTTAGCCGCAATGATATCGGCACGCGGCACCATCACATCCGCAATGGTTTGGCCTTGTAAATCGAGAATGTTTGCCAACAATTGACGCTCATTCGCGCCCAAAGACCCTTCGCCAGTTTCGGCTTCATCGATCAAATCTTCCAAGGCATCACGGGCTGTTTCACCATTTCCAAACCGCAGCCAATCGACTAACTTTTTGCCAAAGGACTTGTCGCGTTGGGTGGATTCATGGTGTTTGGGATCGGCAGGTAAAAGTTTGTCGTTCACGTTGGCGGGTGTTCCTCTTTAGCAGCAGTCGGTGCAAAGTCGCCATAGGGACTTTGTAGGCCCATGGCCTTCAAAATCTTAATTTCCAATGATTCCATTTCCTCAGCTTGTTTATCTGTTTCATGATCATAGCCCAATAAGTGTAACAAGCCATGTACCAACAAATGTCTAAGATGATCTGAAAAATCTTTGTGTTGCTCTTGGGCTTCCCGGCGCACCGTTTCATAGGCCAAAGACATGTCGCCCAAGAATATAGCCATGCCGAAAGGCGCTTCGGCTTCGCCCGAGGGAAAGGATAAGACATTGGTGGATTTATCTTTATCCCGCCATTGCTGATTGAGCACCTGTTGATGGGCATCGTCGGTCAACAACAAGCTCACCTCATACTGGGACTTTGTCCAACCCTCAACACAATCCAGCGCCGCCTTCAGGGTCTCAAGGATCTGGCCTCAAGAATCTGGGCCTCAAGAATCTGGGTTTCAGAATCCACACCAATACTTTGCCAATCTTTGGCTTGAACGTGAATATCCAGGCTTAATTCAGCCATGACCATCCTCATAAGGCGCCGATCTTCGGCGGTGCTTTTCAACCGACTCATAGGCTTTAACAATCCGCGCCACCGTGGGGTGACGCACCACGTCCGTGGCATCAAAGGTGGTGAAGTCGATCCCTTTTGTGCCCAATAAAATATCGCGGGCATCGCGCAACCCAGACCGTGTCCCGCGCGGCAAATCGACTTGGCTCAAATCACCCGTAACCACCATGCGCGAATTTTCGCCCAGACGGGTTAGAAACATTTTCATTTGCACCGCCGTGGTGTTTTGCGCTTCATCCAAAATCACGAAAGCATTGGCCAACGTCCGACCGCGCATAAAAGCCAACGGCGCCACTTCAATGGCCCCGGTTTCCATACGTTTGGCAACCTGATCATCGGGCATCATATCGTGCAGGGCGTCATATAACGGGCGCAGGTAAGGATCGACCTTTTCTTTCATATCGCCGGGCAAAAATCCCAACTGTTCGCCGGCTTCGACGGCGGGACGGGTCAAAATAATCCGGTCCACATCGCCGCGCACCAAACGTTCAACCGCTTTGGCCACCGCCAGATATGTTTTCCCGGTTCCCGCTGGCCCCAATCCAAATACCAATTCGCATTTGTCGATGGCGTTAAGATAAGATGCTTGGTTTGTCGAACGCGGGGAAATCACACGTTTTTTCGTGCGCACTTCGATGGTACCCGTTTTCGTCGAACCACCATGCTTAGCGGAGCCTGGCTTAGCGGAATCTGGTTTAGCGGAACCTGGCGCATCAGAATCTGGTCCGTCGATCATACGCAAAGCCGCTGCGACCTCTTGGGTGGCCACTTTTGAACCCTTGCCAAGGCGCTCATAAAGTCCTTCTAAAACGCGTTTGGCACGATCCACGCGGTTCAGATCGTCACCACTGATGGTAAGTTCGGCCCCCCGGGCGACAATATCCACATCAAGCGCATGATCAATTTGGACCAAATGGGCGCTGTGGGCTCCAAACAAGGCCTGAGCCAAGGCGTTGTCAGAAAAAGATACCGACAAGGAATGTTTTGGCGCGCCAGGTTTGGTTTTTTTACTCATGCAAGGGCTCTGTGTAAGGTTTCGACCAATTCACCGTTCAGGCTATTGGGACCCGCTTCGGTAATCAAGACATTTTGCAGGGTATTTAACAAATGATCTTCGGCTTTGACCACCACCGCCTGCATATAAGGGCTGCGCCCCACCAACATGCCCGGGGTCTTGCCGGTGCGGTCCAACAAAACCGGATAGGTTTGCCCAACAGCTTGCTTGTTAAAGGCCAAGGTATTGGCATTTAACAAGGCTTGCAAACGCGCCAAGCGTTCGGCTTTTAGGGCTTCGGGCACGCGGTACAGGTCTTGACTTTCTAACAAGGCCGCCGGTGTGCCGGGACGCGATGAATACTTAAAGGAATAGGCTTGAATGAACCGCATTTCTTCGACCAAAGCCATCGTTTCTTCAAAATCAGCATCCGTTTCACCCGGAAACCCGACGATGAAATCGCTAGACAAGGCAATGCCCGGAACCGCCTTGCGCAATTTTTCGACAATCAATTTGTATTCCGCCACGGTGTGTTGACGGTTCATTGCTTTTAAAACCTGATCCGATCCGGCTTGAATGGGCAGATGCAAGTACGGCATCAGCTCGGTCACTTCTGCGTGGGCCAAGATCAAGTCATCGGTCATTTCGGCCGGGTATGACGTCAAATAACGAATGCGATCAAGGCCGTCAAGCGTTGCCACCTTGCGCACCAAATCGGCCAAGGTGCAGGTGCTGCCATCTTCATTTTCGCCGTGATAGGCATTTACATTTTGCCCCAACAGGGTGATTTCCGACACTCCGGCCTTAATCAAAGCCCGGGCTTCGTCTAAAACCTGAGCCGTGGGCCGTGAATATTCAGCACCTCGGGTATACGGCACCACACAATAGGTGCAAAATTTATCGCAGCCTTCTTGAATGGATAAATACGCGGTGGCACCCTCGGCGGTGCGCGTTTTTGGCAGGCTGTCGAATTTGTTGTCTTCGGGGAAATCCGTATCCAGAACATGCCCGTTTGCCCGGCTGGCCTTGGCCACCATTTCGGGCAAGCGATGGTAGGTTTGCGGCCCGAACACCATGTCCACATACGGGGCTCGCCTTAACACTTCAGATCCTTCGGCCTGAGCAACGCATCCGGTCACGCCCAAGATCATGCGCCCGCCGGTCTGTTCTTTTTTTTCTTTTTGTTTACGCAAACGGCCCAACTTGGAATAGACCTTTTCCGCCGCTTTTTCGCGAATATGGCACGTGTTGAGAATCACCATATCGGCATCTTCGGAGGTGTCGCTGAGAACGTAGCCAAGGGGCGCTAAAACTTCTGCGATCCGTTCAGAATCGTAAACGTTCATTTGACAGCCATACGTTTGTATATGTAATTTTTTTGCCACGAAGGTCTTCCTTAAGCGTTATTCGTCATCCGACGAAAGTGGTGCCGCATACAGTTCAAGTTTATGTCCAACCAAGCGATAACCCAATTGGGCGGCGATTTTTTTTTGCAAGACCTCTATTTCCGCATTGTGAAATTCAATCACGCGCCCCGATTGGATATCAATCAGATGATCGTGATGGTGATCTGAAGCTTCTTCATAACGCGCTCGTCCATCGCCAAAATCAAGGCGATCCAAAATGCCCGCTTCTTCAAACAAGCGTACGGTGCGATACACCGTGGCTATGGAAATGTTGGGGTCTTCTTTGCTGATGCGTTTCATCAATTCTTCGACGTCTGGATGATCTTTAGACGCCGAAAGAACGCGCGCAATTGTGCGGCGTTGCCCGGTCATTTTCATGCCTTTGTCTCTACACAATTGTTCAATGCGGGACGTTTGCAAGCTTTCCTTGGTCATGTTTAAATCTTAGCACATACCAAGACCAAGTAGGCAAGCCCGTTTAAGATGCACGTGGTTTCGTCCCCAGACCAATTTTCTTGGCCAATGAACTGCGGTGCTTGGCATAATTTGGAGCCACCATAGGATAATCCGAAGGCAGACCCCAACGTTCGCGGTATTCATCAGGCGTCATATTATAGGCTGTTTTCAGGTGGCGTTTGAGCATTTTTAACTGTTTGCCATCTTCCAAACACACCACATAATCCGGGGTGATTGATTTTTTAACCGATACCGCTGGTTTGGGTCGATCCAATTGGGCCGATTGAGTCCCAAGGCCTTGCAAGGTTTTATGCACACTTTGAATTATGCCCACCAAATCCACAGGTTCTACGGCGTTATTGCTGACATAAGAAGCCACGATTTCGGTTGTTAATTCCAGAACAACTGCGCTGTCAATTTTATCGGTCATCATATTCTCATTACTTTAAAGTTTCGAAATTCACATAAATTATAGGGTATTTATGCTATGCTTATTTTTGTCAGATATATATGATGAATATCCAACCTTCAAGTAAAAAGTATCTAATATAATATGAAAATAACCACTTTAAATACTCAGTATAATCATTATTTAGATATTACCTCGGATATTTGCCCATTAACTTTTGTGCGCACCAAGTTACTTCTGGAACGGATGAAGAGCGGAGAAACAGCTCAAGTCCGGCTGCAAGGCCAAATGCCCCTTGAAAAGGTCCCGCGCAGCGTTCAGCAATTGGGGGAAATCGTTGTCAGCCTTGAACAAGAAGACCCACAAGCCGAAGAATTTTCGCCACATTTAATGGTTTTACAAAAGACTTAACGCCATCAGGACGGCATCTGCACACGCACCATGGGCACGCTGATAATAAGCTTTGCGCCGCCCCACCTCGGTAAAACCCAAGGTGACATAAAACGCCGCTGCGTTTGGGTTGTCGGTGGCGACTTCTAAAAATAACTTTTGCGCTGAACTTTTTTTTAGGTTTTCAACACCCTCGGCCATCAAAGCCTTGGCGACCCCTTGGCGGCGAAATTGGGGGCGGGTGACAAGGGTTAATATTTCTGCTTCTCCGCCCCCCGAACGGATCAACACAAACCCCAACGGATGGGCCTCTTTATTTTGCGCCACCAACGCAAATGTGCCCGGCGACGACAAGCTTTGCACAAACGATTGTGACGTCCAAGGCGCATCAAATCCTTCGGCGTGAAGCTGGGCCAGAACATCTGAATGGGCCGGGCCAACCTCAATCATATTCATGGGCATATTCACGGGAATATTTATGGTCATCTTCATGATCAAATTCTAGAACGCCCCTGTGCCTTGGGCAATTTTGCATCCGGGGGACGCAAATACAAGGGCTTGGGCGTTGTGGCACCTTCCATACGATCCGCACCAAGGCGGGCAAGAAGCGCCGGG
>JAESSV010000069.1 GCA_016763895.1 Magnetovibrio sp.
ATTCGGTATTTCGGGCTAATCCCCGAAGACGCCGCACCAAGGTTCTCAACAGCAAATGCATGACGGTGTCTTTTTCCGCCAAATCATTGATGCGCACCTGTAAATTATCTTTGGAGATACACACCAATATTGTGTCTTCAACGGCCGTGGCAGAGGCCATGCGGGGCTGGTTATCGACCAAAGCCATTTCACCGATGATTTCTCCGACACCCACAACGGCCAAGCTGCGTTTTTTACCATCATACATGCGAAAAATTTCGACGGAACCTTGAACAACCAAATACGCTTCATCGCCCCTGTCGTCTTCTTCAAAGAGCACAGCGTCTTTTTCCAAAAAGGCTTCATCCGTTTCCCCTTTGACAATTCTTTTAACGGGTGCATCGGGCTTAGGGCTGTCGGTTGCTTCGGATTTCACAGGCTTTTCTTCCATTAGTTTGTCAAAAGACACTGAAATGACACCTTGGAATTTTTCCGGCAAGGTGCTGAGACTCAGCCGTTCGCGTAAACGATCAAGCTCTTGGACATGGTATTCTTTTTTAACATCTTCAGGAAACAGGTCAAAAATTGATTTAAGGGCATCCAACAAATGCAACAATTGTTGACGGACGATATTATCGAATTTATGCCCCAGATCTGATGCGGCCAAGTCCAACAACAAGCCCAACCGCCCGGCCTGACTTGGCATCAAGTATACGGCTTGGCGGATTGCGGTTTCCGTGGGCAAATCGCCACCGTCTTCTCCCAACAACGATTTGGTGCGCAACACAACCGCTTCGGCCATCCGCGCCCCGCCGTAAATCCCCGTAGGTTCAGAAAGATCCCGAACCAGGTTTAAGAACGCATTGCGGTCGGCTTCTCGGCCATCTTGAGAAAGCTTTTGCGTGCTGGCCAGCCCCTTGGAAATGCGCCCCAACAAAACCCCGCGTGTTTTTTTGAGGTCCAGATGCATAAACAAAGTATTCAAACGCTTAATTTGCGGCGACATATATTTTGGGGGGCTGCTCAAGCGGCCGCTGGTGAGCAATACGAACACCTTCCAGGCATCTGCACAGGTTGAAAAGCCCCGAAACAGCTCGTCGATGACGTCCGCACCATCCATAATTTCTGAAATAATCTCATCCGCCAACTGAATCGTTAAAGGCCCCGTAGAGAGTTCTGCGATATCAATGGCTAAGCCAAGTTTGTCGGACCAAGTTTTCCCCCGAAGGTGTACGCCCAACATGCCGCAAACGACGATTGAGGCTGTCTTTGGGTGAGCCGCCCGAATTTCGGAAATGGTCCGGTCAGCCCCCTTGTCAGCCAACATAATGGCATAGTTTTCGTAATCTTCTTCGGAACGCCGCGCGCGCTTTATCATTTTTTGAAACACCAAATACAATTTATCAAGGCGTTCCATTTTCGTAAGACCGGTACGTATGGCTTGCAGTTGGGCAATGTGTTGCAGCGCCGAGGGGAAATATGCATCCATGCGATCAAGCGCTCGCAAATGACCATAACTCGACAAAAGTTCCAAAGCCATCAGACCATTTTCATCCAAATATGCCCGCATTAAGCGGCCTATGGTCAAACGCGATGGAAGCGCAAAGTAACTGAAAAACCGTACACATTTCAAGGTCAGGCACCAGATTAAGCTTAAGGTTCTGGAGCTTATCTGATCCTTGTTTCTCAAAAACGACTTTTTCTTTAACCCCGTCGTCCTTTTGTTCAATCACGCGGATACCTTGATTGGCCTCGCGCGTCTGTAAAATTTCGACACACTTCATCGCTTCGCTTTTGCGCGACGATGACATTTCAATAATCCAGCGACCGCCTTTGGACGACTGAACTTCAAATGTGCTTTGTGACCAACCCTTACGCGACATCCCCAACCCTTATCAACGAGATTCTTTTGTTCAATTATACGTCTAATGAAGAGTTTGTCGCTCAGTATTGCAACTTGTTTATACAGGCTTCAGCTAACCAAGACCTTAACGCATCAATTTTGGTAAGAATCAAAAATCTGTGCCATTTCAATTTCGATCTCTTTGAAAGCTTTCATAACTTTCGGATCAAACTCATTTGGATTCGTGCGCCCATCTCCGTTGCAGATGATGTCCATGGTTTTTTCATGGGAAAACGCCGGTTTATAGACCCGCTTTTGACGCAAAGCATCGTACACATCCGCCAAGGCAACAATACGAGCGGACAAAGGAATTTCTTCCCCCGACAAACCAAACGGATAACCATTGCCATTGTATTTTTCATGATGGCCCAACGCGATCTCGGCAGCCATGGCCAAACGGGGCGAATCGCCTAAAATTTTAGCGCCGTAGCCCGGATGAGACTGCATCTCGTGAAATTCTTCTTGGGTCAACCGTCCTGGTTTTTTTAAGATTTCCGGGTTCACATGAATTTTTCCCACATCGTGCATTTGGGCGGAATAATGAATGGTGCGGATGAAGTCATCGGGCAGTTTCATTTGCGTTGCCAAGGCGCGGGAATACTCATTCAGCCGGATAATATGGTCCCCCGTGTCTTCATCATTGGCTTCAGAGGCCCTTGCCAAAGAATTCACGGTGTATTCGAAAGCTTGTTCCGTTTGTTTTTGTTCATGGGCAATACGGTGCAACCCATTGGCATAAACCGCTAAACCTTTCAGCACCTTCGCATCAAAGTCGGTCAATTTCCGACCTTTGTAAAACGCGATCAGGGCAATGCGCCCGCTGTTAAAGGTGGCAAAACGTTCAATGGTGCCAATTTTATCGCGAACAAAGGGGTGGAATCGGTCTTGAAAGGATTCCAACGTGCCGCCTTCATCTTCCCAATTTGACCATGTCAGTTGGCCAATGCCTTGTAAAATAGCGTATTTCTTTTTGCTGGGATCGATAATGATTTCATCAGGGTCACGTATAATGCCTGTGTCGGTCCCACGGTAAACGTAGCCTTTAAGCTTTTCGTCTATGAATTCTGCAAGAAAAACATGGGTCGCAACAAGGCTGTCATGTTCTCGATCGGAAAGAATCAGAGTGCCGATAATGCCTTCATGCAAACAATGGATATCAAATTCATTTTGCCCATAATCAGAAAGCGCCTCGCCTAGAAAGTCTGTCATTTGATCCATTTGACGCTGAGAATCTCTGAGGTGGCTTTGCAATTTGTGCAAACGGGTTGAATCATGACCGGATACAAAAATCATCGACTGTTCAAAAGCCCCGCGAAACGTGAATTCAATATTTGCCCCTTCAACGATGTGCGAGACTTGGATGGTTTTATCTTTCCCGGCAACGGCTTTTACATGTTTGATATAATCCCCGGGCAAGAGCGTATTTGCGTCATCTTCGGAAAGCCCCAAACGGTCAAGGTGGCACTTCACACTGGGGTTCATGTATTCGATACAGCCGCACGCATCCATTTTAAAAATAAGATCAGGATTCATTTCCGGGAAATGCCCCATAAGTTCCCGGTGCCGAAAACTCGACAGATATTTCCCCGCCGCCGTCACAAAGCCCGGAACAGAAACGGAATGAGAACTTTACCTAAAACAAAAAAGGGCTGATCCTCAAAAGACGTCAACAATTCCCCCACATAATCCACCCCCACACAATATGAATTTATGAGGTTAAATAAGTGAATAGCCATGCCCACAACGAAAGCCGCCAAAAGGGGCTTGGAAAAAATAGCGGCGGTTATCTTTAACGTAGCGCTGGGCTTACACTGTGGTTCAATGTCCATTAAATACCTTCAATTTAAGTGAAGCCACGATAACACTTATTTCATAAATTTCCCACGTGCGAACGATGGTGCGGCGCGTTAAAGTCTATATCTGGACCTTGGGGCACGATCCCCGACGGATTAAGGGTGGTATGACTGACATAATAATGATTTTTGATGTGGTCCATGTGGACGGTTTCAGCAATGCCAGAGTGTTGATAAAGATCACGAAGGTATGCAGACAGGTTTGGATAATCGACGATGCGCTTTAGATTGCATTTGAAATGCCCCACATAGACGCAATCAAATCGAATCAAAGTGGTAAACAACCGCCAATCGGCTTCTGTCAGCTGATTGTCCAACAGGTAACGGTGCTGGTCCAAACGCAGCTCTAACCAATCCAACGTTGCAAACAAAGGCCCAAGAGCCTCTTCGTAGGCCGCTTGGGTGGTGGCAAAGCCAGCTTTGTAAACACCATTGTTGACGGTGTCGTATATTCGCGCGTTCACCCGATCAACGTCTGGACGGAGATCTTTGGGATAATAGTCACCGGCTTTTGCGCCGATCCCGTCAAAGGCGGAATTGAACATACGGATAATTTCAGACGACTCATTGGATACGATGGTTCCCATCGTTTTGTCCCACAAAACAGGAACCGTGACACGGCCACTATACTTGGCATCAGTCGCCGTATAGATTTGATGCAAATGGGTGGCCCCGTGAATGGCTTCAGGAACGGCAAACGTCCACCCCTGATCCCCCATAAACCAATCCACAACCGACACGCTGATAAAGTCTTCAAGACCTTTTAAGATCCTGAAGATAAGCGCGCGGTGGGCCCATGGGCAGG
>JAESSV010000070.1 GCA_016763895.1 Magnetovibrio sp.
ACTTGATGCGGGCTTTTTTGCCCCATGGCAATGCCACAAGCCATTCTAAATAATTACGCACCACAGCTGATTCGGCTGACATTGGACTCATTTGTTTGAGCTTTTTAAATTCAGCATCAGCTTTTTCGCGGGCTTCTTTGCTGGATTTAGTTTCTTTGATTTGTTTTTCTAATTCATCGAGTTCATTTTTCTCATCGCCATCGCCCAACTCATTCTGAATGGCTTTCATTTGCTCATTCAAATAGTATTCGCGTTGGGTTTTTTCCATTTGGCGCTTCACGCGGGAACGGATTTTCTTTTCCACTTGCAAGACGCCAATTTCGCCCTCCATGTATGAAAAGACCCGTTCTAAACGTTCGACCGTCGACTTAATTTCCAGCAATTCTTGTTTTTCAGAAATTTTCAACGCCAAGTGCGAAGCCACGGTGTCGCTGAGCTTTGCCCCATCTTCGATTTGGTTGATGGACACCAAGGCTTCGGGGGGGATTTTTTTATTGAGCTTAATGTATTGCTCAAATTCCGTCACCACCGACCGCGACAAGGCCTCTAATTCGACTTCTTCATCATCGGTTTCATTGATCATTTCGACTTCGGCTTGAAAGAAGTCCGTATTTTCGCCATAGCGGAGAATGCGCGCCCGTTGCCCACCTTCAACCAAGACCTTGACCGTACCATCGGGAAGCTTCAACAGTTGCAACACCGTAGAAACGGTGCCAACAGAATAGATGTCTTCGGGTTGAGGCTCATCTTGGGCTGCATTTTTTTGCGCCACCAAGAGGATCTGCTTGTCTTCACGCATCACGTCTTCTAAGGCCCGCACAGATTTGTCACGCCCGACGAAAAGCGGAACAATCATGTGTGGGAAAACGACAATATCTCGCAAAGGCAAGACGGGGAGAAGTTCTCCGGAAGAAGTGATTAGGCTCATGGTGCCAAAGTCCTCTTTATATTCATGTTTATATTTTTATTTATATTATTATTTATCTTCTGGTAGCCCAAAATCACCGGGCGAACTCGCCACAACCGGCGTCACCATTATCGAACTTTAAAGATGCCCCTCTTTGCCCACAGCTTCAAGTGGGAGAGGCATAATTATTTTTCGAATCTGGGGATAAATGGCAAGAAACAGCATATTATAGCCCCAAACACGGCAAAACCACCGAATTTTACGATTCTGTGGTTTTGCAAAAGATCTCCAAAAGTGGCGGTTCAATACTCAGATTATGACGCGTTCGATTCCACATCGTCACCACGATCAGCATAAATATAAAGTGGTTTTACGCCATCCGAAATCACTTCCCGGTTGATGACAATTTCTTCAACACCGTCCAGGCCCGGCAATTCAAACATGGTGTCCAACAAAGTGCCTTCCATGATGGACCGCAATCCCCGCGCGCCCGTTTTACGTTCGACGGCACGCTTGGCAATGTCCATCAACGCTCCTTCGGTAAAGGTCAATTGCACATCTTCCATATCGAACAAACGTTGATATTGCTTCACCAACGCATTTTTCGGTCCGGTGAGAATGCTGATCAAGGCATCTTCGTCCAAATCTTCCAAGGTCGCCAACACAGGTACGCGACCAACAAATTCAGGGATCAAGCCAAATTTCAACAGATCTTCGGGTTCAAGTTCGTTCAAGATTTCGCCAACGCCGCGTTCATCCGCAGACTGGACATCCGCACCGAAGCCAATGGAAGAGCCTTTTCCACGTTGAGCAATGATTTTATCCAAGCCCGCAAACGCGCCACCACAAATGAACAAAATATTGGTCGTATCCACTTGCAAGAATTCTTGTTGAGGATGTTTGCGCCCGCCTTGTGGGGGTACAGAGGCAACGGTGCCTTCCATAATCTTCAACAAAGCTTGCTGCACGCCTTCACCCGATACGTCACGGGTAATAGACGGATTATCCGATTTGCGGCTGATCTTATCAACTTCGTCGATGTAAACGATGCCGCGTTGCGCGCGTTCAACATTATAGTCGGCAGATTGCAGCAATTTCAAAATGATGTTTTCAACGTCTTCACCCACATAACCGGCTTCGGTCAAGGTGGTGGCATCGGCCATGGTAAACGGAACATCAATAATACGGGCCAAGGTTTGAGCCAATAAAGTCTTACCGCAACCCGTTGGTCCCAGAAGCAAAATATTGGACTTTGCCAACTCGACTTCTTCGTTCTTTTCCGCATGTCCAAGACGTTTGTAATGGTTATGCACGGCAACGGACAAAACCCGTTTCGCCTTTGTTTGGCCAATCACGTAATCATCAAGAACATCACAGATGTCTTTGGGTGTTGGCACACCGTCGCCAGATTTTACCAACGATGTTTTGTGCTCTTCACGGATGATATCCATGCACAACTCTACACATTCGTCACATATGAAGACGGTTGGGCCTGCAATAAGTTTGCGAACTTCGTGCTGGCTTTTGCCACAGAACGAACAGTAAAGAGTGTTCTTTGACGAATCGCCGCTGGTTGATTTGCTCATGAAAACTCCGTTTTTTTATTTTGCGCCAAGTTATTGAGGCACAGTCGACATAATACAGTCGACATAATACAGTTTAACCTTGCGTTACCGGCTGGGACAAGCCCTTCGTAATATATAGGCATGCATTTCAGAAAAGCAATTTTCTAAATATCAGCCAATACCACAGCTACCGTTTAATATAACGCCCAAAAGCTTGCCCAATCCTTAAAGGTTGGCTTCTGATTTATTTAGATTTTTCAGGCGCATCTTCTTCAGGTTCAGGGCGCGCAGAAACAACTTCATCAATCAAACCAAACTTTTTAGCTTCTTCCGGGCTGAGGAAATGATCGCGTTCCATTGCCGTTTCAATTTTTTTCAAGGCTTGTCCGGTGTGGTGCACATAAATATCGTTCAACCGCGACCGCAGGCTCAAGATTTCGCGGGCTTGAATTTCAATGTCTGTGGCCTGGCCTTGCGCACCGCCAGAAGGTTGATGGATCATCACCCGCGCATTGGGCAAGGCATACCGCATGCCGGGCTCACCCGCGGCCAACAACAAAGACCCCATGGATGCCGCTTGACCGATGCACACGGTCGAAACTTTTGGGCGAATGTATTGCATGGTGTCATAAATCGCCAAACCAGAGGTCACAATGCCCCCCGGAGAGTTGATATAAAAGGAAATATCTTTGCCGGGGTTTTCGCTTTCCAGATACAAAAGCTGGGCACAAATCAAACTGGACACATGATCATCGACTTGGCCTGTCAAAAAGATAATGCGTTCTTTCAACATTCTGGAATAAATGTCGTACGCGCGTTCGCCACGATTTGTGGTTTCAACCACCATGGGCACCAGAGCGTTCATTCGTGTATCGATGGGGTTGCTGTTGTGCATGAGCTTAGACCGTCCTTAAATGAAAAAGTGAAACCGAAAGCTGAATATAAGAATCCCGCCCCCACAGAATATGGGGGCGGGACACAAAAAGGAAAGACCTTTTAGTCAGCTTTTTTAGCAGCAGTCTTTTTTGCGGGTGTTTTTTTAGCCGCAGCTTTCTTGGCCGGAGCCTTTTTTGCGGATTCTTTTGTCGCCGGATCTTTTTTAGCAGCAGCTTTTTTAGCCGAATCTTTTTTAGCTGGATCTTTTTTCTTGGTCGCTTTTTTCTTTGATGATTTTGCGTCATCGTCATCGTCATCA
>JAESSV010000071.1 GCA_016763895.1 Magnetovibrio sp.
GGCTTTCCCACCGAAACCGATGAAATGTTTCAAACCACCGTGGACAATGTCAAAGCATGGGGCCTGCAATACTTGCACGTGTTTCCCTATTCCAAACGACCGGGAACCCCCGCCGAGCGCATGCCTCAAGTTTTGGGCAACACCATAAAAAGCCGCGCCAAAACCTTGCGTGATCTAGGGGCAACGGCCCTGGCGATCCACATGGATACCCTCACCTCAACCCGCCAAGCGGTCTTGGTTGAAAAAGAAGGCTTTGGTCGTACCGAAAGCTTTGCGCCGGTGAAATTTGTCGGGGCTGCACCCCAAGGCGAGATCACCAAAATGACCATTTTAGGTCATGATAAAGGTATATTGCGCGCCAAAACTTAAGATCCTTAAGCATTGCCTTCGGGATGATCCAACATGTCAGATTGCAGGGCCATTTCACCGTGGGGATCTTTTTCCATCAAATCCGCAACCGCGTCATAGGTCCGTGCGTTGGCTTCCATTTGATCAGCTATATCAGGGTTTTGCACACCAAGATCGCGAAAGAATGTCGATGCATTGCGCAACAGATTGATGGCTATATCTGAGTGTTTTGCCATAAGAGCCTCATCTTTTAAGGTCAAACTATGATATTAAGATAATAACCTGATGGCACATCTCCACGCAACGGTTGATCCGAATTTAAGGCTCGGGCCAAGCGTTTGAGGGAGGATTGATTTTGAGGGCTGTCTTCTTCATTGAGCACATTCGCGCGCCGAGAAACATCCCCGGCCTTGGCATAGCCCTTTGGGGCCTGCGACCGTGGGCTGCCGGATACAGAAGAAGAAACAACGGGCGTTGAGATTTTTGTTATATCAGCCATAAGTGTAAGTTTGACATAAAAATATTAAAGAAAAGTCAAAATATTAAGATTTGTTGACCCAAAAACAAAAGCCACGCAAAATTCGCGTGACTCTTTTTAGAGACTTATAAAAAGTCTTCTTCGAAGGCTTAAATCTCTAGGCTTGAACGTCCAAATTTTGACCACGAGCCTCATCTGCTGGTGTGACTTCAACGGTTTCCGTTGCTTCGGATACAGCCGTCTGCTTTGTTTGATTGGCGGCTTCAACGATAGCGGCACTTGCCACTTGATCAACCTGCACCGTTTGACGAGCAACCGTAATGGTTTGTTGTACGTTTTGGGCGATATTTGCCATGCCTACAGCCATTTTTACATCCTATACTTCTGCGGTCACGAACGATGCAAAAGACCCAAGCGAAAACCTGAATTTAGCACCAATTCCATTAAGCTTATGCTGATTTTATAGCACAACCCGGACTAAAAGTAAAGTAATGGTAAAGAAAAACGCCCCAAGCGGTTTATCTTGGGGCGTTTCTTAATTTAAATATTTTAAAGATTAGTCTTCAAGAGCGGCAACACCGGGCAAAGTCTTGCCTTCGATCCATTCCAAAAACGCGCCGCCAGCAGTTGATATATAGCTAAAATCATCTGCCGCGCCGGCTTGGATAAGAGCCGCAACCGTATCCCCGCCCCCGGCAACAGACGTCAACGAACCGGCTTTGGTCAAACGAGCCGCCGCTTGAGCCGCTGAGTTTGTACCAACGTCGAAAGGTTCAATTTCAAATGCGCCAAAGGGGCCGTTCCAAACCAATGTTTTGCAGCTAGCCAAACGTTTTTCGACGTCAGCAATAGAAGCTGGGCCAATGTCGAGGGCCATTTTATCCGACGGAATGGCATCAATAGAAACGGTCTCGTTTTCAGCATTAGCCGCAAACTCAGACGCAACAACCACGTCCACGGGAAGAACGATTTCACAGCCATTTTCCGCGGCACTGGCGATGATTTTCTTCGCTTCTTCCGCCATGTCTTTTTCACACAAAGAAATGCCAACGTCATGGCCTTGGGCATACAAGAAGGTGTTGGCCATGCCGCCACCGATGATGATCATGTCGACCTTTTTAGACAGGTTGCCAAGCACTTCCATTTTCGTGGAAACTTTAGCCCCACCCACAACAGCCGCCACGGGCTTAACGGGTGTGCCAAGGGCTGCGCCCAAGGCTTCTAATTCGGCCTGCATCAAGCGACCTGCCGCAGCGGGCAATTTGCGCGCCAAAGCTTCGGTGGACGCGTGAGCCCGGTGTGCGGTTGAAAATGCGTCATTGACGAAGATATCGCCAAGAGCCGCCAGCGAGCTTGCAAAAGCATCGTCATTGGCGGTTTCGCCCGCGTGGAAACGGACATTTTCAAGCATGGCAACATCGCCATCCTTCATGGCCCCAACAACGGCGTTCGCGCTGTCACCAATGGTGTCTGTCGCAAAGGCAACGTCACGACCAAGGGCGGATGCCATGGCAACCGCAACAGGTTTCAAGGTCAAATCGGGAACCACCTGGCCATTTGGGCGACCGAAGTGGGTCAAAATGATGACTTTAGCGCCACGTTTGGTCAATTCATTGATGGTGGGAACGGTGCGGTCAATGCGGGTGGTATCGGACGGCTTGCCGTCTTGCATCGGTACGTTTAGGTCGGCCCGCAACAATACGCGCTTGCCAGATACGTCTAAATCATCAATGGTTTTAAACTTGCTCATGGGTGTGGCTCCTTTTTACAGGCCGTGGGCCTGTTGTCCCTGTCATATTAACATATATATTAAATTTACGGATTACGTTTCTTGGCGGTTTTATGAGGACTTTAGAGCCAAAAGGCAAGAGCACAGTTCAATTATGGCGCAGGTAAAGTGAGCGTGACGCTCAAGCCCCCAAGGTCAGATGCTCCCAAGGCAATCGAGCCTAAATACATTTCGGCCAGATCATGCACAATATTTAGCCCTAGGCCGCTGCCGGGCGTGCCTTCGTCCAGACGTTTTCCGCGTTCCAAAACATCGGCCCATTTGTCTTGGGGTACGCCGGGGCCATTATCGTCGACCTTAATCACGGTATCGCGGCCGACAAGATCAACCCGGACCCGCACGCGGCCAGCCGACCATTTACAAGCGTTATCCATCAGGTTACCCAACATTTCTTCTATGTCTTGGCGATCCCCAATCACGAATTGGCCGCGCACATTCACCAGCGATATTTTTATGCCTTCCCCGTCTTCGGGGCCACGATGAACATAGATGCGTTCCAAAGTGCGTTTTAAACCAGCGGCGATGTCGCCAATATCGGTTTTCAAACCCGGCGCACCCAAGCCCCCGGACGCCCGGGCACGAGCCAAATGGCGGGTCACAAGCTCGTTCATCACCGAAACTTGCTCTCTCAACATATGACCGCTTTTACCGTCCATCAGATCGGCCTCATTCGACAACACCGCCAAGGGTGTTTTCAAGGCATGGGCTAAATTGCCCGCGTGGGTTCGCGCCCGTTCAATCACTTGGGCGTTGTGATCTAAAAGTTCATTCAAATCTGTGACCAAGGGTTCGACTTCGGTGGGATAGCGCCCGGTCAAACGATCAACTTCCCCGGCGTGAACCGCCGCCAGGCGTCGGCGCAAAAGCTTGAGGGGCCTAAGCCCTAAAATCACCTGTAAAATCACCGCAAAGGCCAAGCCCCCGCCCAAAACCAACAAAGACGTCATGAGCGTTTCGCGGAACTCTTCCATCGCGGTCTCGATGACTTTGGCCGGCCCTGTGAAATAAACCGTAATGTTATCTTTTAAGCCCGGAAGCGATACCGTCTTTCCAACCACCCGCAATCGTTGTTCCCGTGGACCATCAATGAAAAAACCCAATTTTTCGCCTTGCGCGGGAACCCGTTGGGGTAAGGCCAACGTCTCATCCCATTCCGATCTGGATCGCTCAAGCACCTTGCCTTTTTGCACCACTTCCCAATACCAACCAGACAACGGCCGGGTGAAAGAAGGATCCGTTGGGCGGCGGATAAGTTTGAGCTGTCCGTCAACGACTTCGGCATAAGACAAAACCTCTTGCACATGACGCGTGAGGCCAATATCGAATGAATTTTGGACGTGGGTGCGAAAATGCTGACCCAACACCTTGCCACCCGCCAACAACGCAACACCAATCCAGGCAATGGATAAAAAGATTAAACGAAAGCCTACGGAACGAAAAAACATCAAAACTAAGGACTTTCCCCGGGCGCATTCATAGAATACCCGCGACCCCGATGGGTTTTGATCAATTCTGGCAGTAATTTTTTACGCAACCGCGCAATAAAGACTTCGATGGTGTTTGAATCCCGATCAAAATCTTGATCATAAATATGCTCAATCAATTCAGTCTGAGACACGACCCGGCCTTGGTGATGCATAAAATAGGTTAAAACCTTGAATTCATGGGCCGTTAAAGACACCGTGGCCCCGTCATTGGTGACCTTGCCCGTGCGGGTGTCCAAAAGAACAGGCCCGCATTCAAGGGTTGGCGCCGCGTGACCCGCCGAGCGCCGGATCAAAGCCCGCACCCGCGCCAGCAATTCTTCCATATGAAAGGGCTTGGTCAGGTAATCATCTGCTCCGGCATCAAAGCCAGCGACTTTTTCATTCCAACTGTCGCGTGCCGTCAAAATCAACACCGGCATATCCCGCCCCGCCGCGCGCCAATGGTTCAAAACCGTAATGCCATCCACCTTGGGCAAACCAAGATCTAGAACCACCGCATCGTAAGGCTCGGTGTCTCCTAAAAACTCACCTTCTTCACCATCAGGGGCTTCATCGACGCTATAACCAGATTCCGAAAGGGCTCGTTTCACTTGACGCCGGAGGTCCGGTTCGTCTTCAACCACCAAAACACGCATTGTTCGTCCTTTTCATTCGCTAATCGTCGCTATGTTGATCTTTCGAGCGTCTATCATTACCGCCATAGCGATTTGTCGCAAGAAGCTTTAAGGTTTTTGCATCATACTTTAATTTGAGCAATTCACCAGCCCGGGTCAATATTTTGATCTCATAGATGAAAATACGATTCCCCCGAGGGCCGCCCCATTTGCGCGCGTCCTCTTCTTCTAGCTCGATTTTTATAATTTCGCCCTGGTTTTCTTGTTCCACCACGCTCAAAAGCTTGCTTAACGGAGCCACTTTGCCCGCCAAAACGGCTTCTCGTGCAATGTCTTGCTTGTCCATGTCGGCCAAGGCAGGCAAGGCAATGACCAACACCAAAGCAACCACAAAAGTAAAAAGGACATGAAGTTTAAACATTAAACGACTTCCAACCTTAACGCAGAAAATACCAGACAACGACCAAACCAACGGCCAGGGCGATGATAGGACGGACAAAACCTACACCTTTTATGCCTTGCGCGGCAACTCCTTGAGGGATTTGCTTGTCCCCCGTCAGCATGGCACGCGGCAGGTTTTCTCTGGAAATGAAGCCATGAACAAAGACTCCGGCCACATGACCAAAGATTAAAAAGAGCAATAGATTTGCAAAGCCTTCGTGGGCTTTCCCAAAGATCCCCCCCCAGATGTGAGCCAGAGGCCCGACATATCCAGAGGAGTGCGTGGATAAGCCGGACAAAACAGCCAAGGTAATAAACCCTAACAAAGCCAGCACCATCCACCCGCCCAAGGGGTTATGACCCGTTGAATGGGGCGGGCTAAACGCAACCAGATCTTTGGTGTACTGAGAGACCACCTGAGGCCCATGGACAAAGTTGCCAAACAAGGCATAACGGCTGCCGATCACGCCCCATACCGCCCGAAAGGCCACAAAGCCAAGCAGGCTCGTGCCCGCATAAACATGAACCCAAAAAGCGCTGCCACGGGCTTCGGACGAAGCCCAAACCACCGCCACGACAAGGGCTAAGGACCAATGGAAAGCCCGCGTCGGAAAATCCCAAACCCGTACGGTCTGGCCGCCTTGTTCGGAACATGCATCTGTGTTTGTATGATTTATGTTGGTCATAGCTTTAGTGGACTTTCTTTATTATCAGCACCTTAGAACGATTGTATAGGCCGAATAGCGTATTAATTATGAGCGATTTAAGATGAATGCGCGCTGAATGAAAACATCAGAGAATATTCAGTTTGCTTCACCTAGTATATGTCTACATTGTCGTGTAAAACTTTATGACAATGAATTAAGTTACGGTTGGGAGGCCCCTATGACACAAGATGCAGATAAACCTGATGTTCACGGTTCAAACGATAACCGGTCCGATGAAAAACGTCTGATCAAGGTTTGGGACTTGCCCACGCGCCTGTTTCACTGGACCCTGGTGGCCATGGTTGTTATCGGCTATCTGACGGGGTGGGTCTTTGCAGAAAACACCATGGGCATTCACCTGTGGGCCGGTTATGTCACGGTCTTTTTGCTGATCTTCCGCCTGACATGGGGATTGTTTGGGTCTGAGTACTCCCGCCTGGAAACCTTTACGTTTACCCCCACCCATATCATTGGTCATCTCAAGGAACTCGCCACCCTTCGCCCGGTCAGCCATTACATCGGTCATAATCCCACCGGATCTTTGATGGTGTTTGGTTTGTTGTTTGTGCTTGGCACCATCACCCTTTCTGGATTGATGGTTTTGGGCGGTGAAGAAAACCAAGGCCCCCTCGCGGGCGCCGCAACCTATGCCATGGGTGATTTGGCGGCGACCATTCACTTCAGCTTTGTGTTGCTGCTGATCGCTATGATCGTGGCCCACATTGGTGGTGTTTACATGGAAATGAAATTGACGGGCGAAGAGCTCATCAAATCCATGATTACGGGTTTTAAATCCATTCCCGCCAACACGCCTGAATTGGTCAACCGCAAAGCGCGGCCCATCGCGGCAATCATTGTGATGCTTGCGGTTATGGGACCTGTGGGGTCTGTGTTGTGGGCTTTATCGACCATGCCGCCTTCTGGCTTGGTCGCGTTGGAACCCAATGACACCTATGAAACAGAATGTGGCGATTGCCACCTGCCATTCCACCCCAGCCTTTTGTCCACCGACAGCTGGACCAAAATGATGCTGAATTTAGAAAATCATTTTGGCGACGACGCAACCCTTTACGATGAAGCGACAGCCGTTGAAATTACCGCGTATCTGACCAAGTTCGGTGGCGACAAATGGGATACCGAAGCCTCTAATCGCTTCAACATTGTCGATCCCAAAAAACCTTATCAAATTACCGCGACGCCATATTGGATTCGCAAACACAAAGACGTCAACCCGGACTTCTTCAAACTCAAAAAGGTTGGCATTAAGTCAAACTGTGGCGGCTGCCATCAAGATCATTACAGCGGCAGCTTTAACGATCAATCCATCAAAATCCCAACGGAGAAAAAACAATGAAATCTTTTAAAACAATCATTTGTGCCTTAACCCTTGGCGCGGCCCTTGTCGGGACCACGGCAACCGCTCAAGCCGCTGGTGACGCTGCTGCTGGTGAAGCATTTTACAACACCGAAATTGCTGGCAATAAATATGCCAAGAGCGCGCCTGGCTATAACAAAGTGGGTTGCGTAACGTGTCACAGTTCCAACCTTAGAAACAACGGCGCGCACATTAAAACGGGTAAAATCATCGGTCCGATGGCTGCCTCAGCTGGCCGGATTTCTTTAGGCGGAAAAACATACACGCGTTTTACCGACAACAAAAAAATGGCCAAATGGTTCAAACGCAACTGCAATGGCGTTTTGGGTCGTGAATGCACACCAACCGAAAAAGACAACTTCTTGGCATTTGTTAAATCTAAATAATAAGAACATCATCCAAATAAAAAAGGCCCCGATCTATTCGGGGCCTTTTTTATTGAACCTGGTCGACTTTAGGCCGCATAATATTTAAAATCATCCGTTGAATTCGAAAGGCTTCAATCCCCGACATTTTCGAAGCTTCTGCCTCAAGTATCTGAACAACCTGGTGCGCCCATTTTTTTTCAGCCTCCAAACCATTTATAAAGAAATTGCTATTGTATCTCTCATACAAAGTCTTGGCGACTTTACGCCAGCACTCTTTGGGCAAACCTAACCAACCATCCACAAAATCCTGTGCCTTGATATGCGATAAGATAGGGATCGACCAATAGGCTGGTTCACAGCCAACAGAAAAGCACATTTGCTTATGAAAAGCTTCCATATCTGTTTTCATAAGCTGCATAAGTACAACTGCTATTTGCGGAAATTCTTTTTCAAGGGCCTCTTCCCGCGCAGAAATTATATACTGATAGAGTTCCCTAACTTCCTCTCTCATCGTCAAATGATCCCCACCCCAATATCGGTGGCCATCATATGAACCCTCAAAGCTCTCCGCCCAGCCGTCATCTAATTCACGCACGGGCAATAGATTTTGCTCAAGGAGATCATCGACATATTTTTTACAATCCGTAACGACTGTCGCTATATCATCCAAAGGCTCACCATTTTCAGATAACATCATGCGCAAACTAAAAATATGCAACATTTCACCTGAATCTGTAACCGAACGGGTGTCAAACTGTGTCTGCATCTCATCAATAGCTTTTGCCACGGCATCAGCAGCCATGTCCGCAAAATTCAAAATGATTTTCCACGGTGAAGCATCATCAACTTTAATAAAATACGGGCTGTTGTTAAGGGCGGCTTGAATGGCCTGTTGATCGTAATGCCCATTGACCAGCATTTGAAAAAGTAACTCTTCTGATAACAAGGTACTTCTAAGATTGAATTTTTTATATGTACCTATTGCAGTCAATAATGGTGGCTTTGGGGGTGGCTTTCCATCAGAAGTTTTCTCGTTTTCGTTAAAATTGATACCAGCCGTCAAACGTGTCCTTATCGATTCTGCATCTAACCGCCCGTATCGAATTTCAATATCAAAAATAGAAACCAAGGAAATCAGTTCACGCATCGCTTCTGCATGGTCGACGTGAAATTTTTTTAGGGTTTTGTATAAACGACCCATGTCTTCGATAAGATGCTTCAAAATACGAAGGGAGCCAACTCCAGACATTTCATAAATTTCTAAAATATCAGGCCGGTAAGTCTCAATGAAACCCAACGGAACATCTTTAAAAAACTGAGCCGCAAACGCATCAAACGCATCCTCAACTTGAGGAACAACTTTCAAGGTTTGACCAAATATTTTCTCTTTTTGTTCTTTAAATTTATCAATAATTTTTTCGTCATGAGCGATGACAATAACGCGGCATTCATGACGTTCAACATACGTATTGACGATACCCAACATATTCTTCAAGTCGAGGCCGCATCGTTCTAAATCATCAAATACGATTGTCCGACCCACATCCATATCTTGACGAATAACAGAATTGACCAGATTTGGGATAGCGCCAAATAATTTGCCTACAGCACCAAAACCATTTGCGACATCTCCGGCGCTCGCGACAACAGATTGTACTTTGGCAAAAGTTGGATCCATTTCAGCTAACACAGCAGCATGCACATCATCTGCTGTTTGAAGGCCAAATAAACTTATATAATAGCGTTCTTCTTTGGGCAGAATTTGCTTCACTTGGAAGGTCTTTCCAGACCCCCAAACGCCTGTCACAAGCACTGCATAACCCGGTTTTGACAGTGACTTATAATACCCAAGATAATCTACTAAGTGTGAATTCATCTTGTGACATATTGCCTTGATTTTCATTTAAAGCATGTATTAAACATTAGTCACACGACAAAAGCGAGCATATTAAGTCGCAAAAAAACGCGGCATCTTACGAAAGACGCCGCGTTTTTATAGGTGTTAGAGGAAACTACTGCCCTTGAAGGCGTTTCACTTCCATCAAAGCGTCTGCCATTTTGCCTTGTTCGCCCAAGACCTTGTAAGCATTGGCAAGGCGTTTCCAACCTTGTAGGTCGCTGGGGTTCGCTTTCATTTTGTCGGCCAGACGGCTGACCATGGTACGGATCATGGCTTGTTGATCGGTGGCAGACATGCTTTGCGCGTCTGCGATTTGTTGACGCGTTGGACCGGGAGAAACGCCGGGAGCAAGACTTGAGCTGTCGGTGGACCCTTCTAGGCGTTTGACCTGCATCAAAGCGTCCGCCATTTTGCCTTGTTCACCCAATACCTTGTAAGCATTGGCAAGGCGTTTCCA
>JAESSV010000072.1 GCA_016763895.1 Magnetovibrio sp.
ACCGCAACGGCTTCAAAAGCTTCACGTCTTACCCAGTTCGAATGTTCTGAGTTCGCGGTAAAATCTTCCAATGCATTGGTGAGTTCTCGAATGCGAGCAACCGCTTTGTTAAAGTGAAAATTTTCAAGGTCATGGGTGACCGCTGCGGCTGTTTTGTGGACCAGAGATCTGATTTCAAGGTCCTTGCCGTGAATGGATTTGGGTTGATCTGTGCCGATCTCAGCCAAGTCTGATTTAAAACCATCGATCAAACGCCAAACGCGCCCCACATACCGCCATGCGCCTTCGACGCCTGAATCGGTCCAATCCAAATCGCGATCTGGCGGGCTATCGGACAACATAAACAAGCGAGCCGTGTCGGCACCATAGGTTCCGATAATACGTTCTGGATCGACAACGTTCTTTTTAGATTTTGACATTTTTTCAGAACGACCGATGCTCACACCGTCTTGTGCCTCGGCTTCGCTTGGCGTCAACCATTGCCCATCTGCGGACGTATAGGTTTCGTGGCAAATCATGCCTTGGGTCATGAGCCCCGCAAAAGGTTCCTTGACGTTAAGATACCCACAATCCTTTAAGGCCCGGGTGAAAAATCGGGAATACAACAAGTGCAAAACCGCATGTTCAACACCCCCAATATATTGATCCACGGGGAGCCAATAATCAGCCTTGGCCGCGTCGAAGCCTTCGCTTGATTGTGGGTCGGTGTAACGTGCAAAGTACCAAGATGATTCGAAAAACGTATCAAAAGTGTCGGTTTCACGTTGCGCGGGCCTTGAACATTTTGGGCAATCGATATTTTTCCAGGTTGGGTGCAGGTCCAACGGGTTGCCGCTGACGTCCAAATCAACGTCTTCGGGCAATGTGATGGGCAATTGGTCTTCTGCAACCGGCACAGGTCCACACGTTTCACAATGAACAATGGGAATGGGGCAACCCCAATAACGTTGTCTGGATATGCCCCAATCACGAAGGCGGTACTGAACCGTGCCTTCTCCGTCGCCTTGGGCCTGAAGTTTGGCAATTGCTGCTGATTTTGCTTCCTTCATGGCAAGCCCATTTAAGAAATCAGATCGCACCGCGATGCCGTCCCCGCTGAAGGCTTCGGTCGCGGTTGACGCAAGCGCTTCAAGCCAGGCTTCTTCTTGGTCGGTGCCCGCAACATCTTGGGGCGCGACAACGCCAATGACCGGCAATTTATATTTACGGGCAAAATCTAGATCTCGTTGATCATGGGCCGGACAGGCGAAAATGGCGCCGGTGCCGTATTCCATCAGGACAAAATTTGCCACATAAACAGGCAATTGGACGCCGTCTATGAAGGGATGGTTTACCTTTAAGCCCGTATCAAAGCCTTCTTTTTCGGCACTTTCGATGGCCGCTTGTGACGTCCCTAAGGCGTTGCATTTTGCAATAAACTCGGCCAAATCTGCATTAGACCGTGCCAGATCCAAAGCAATAGGGTGGTTTGCGGCTATGGCCATAAACGAAGCCCCGAACAAGGTGTCTGGTCGGGTGGTATAAATTTCAAGTTTTTCATCATTATGACTGAACTTAAAAAAGACCTTGGCGCCTTCGGACCGGCCAATCCAATTGTCTTGCATGGTGCGAACTTTTTCCGGCCAACGCTCTAAACCCTTGAGCTCTTGGAGGAGATCATCGGCGTACTTGGTGATTTTTAAAAACCACTGAGAAAGTTTTTTCTTTTCAACGGGTGCCCCAGAACGCCACCCACAACCGTCTATGACTTGTTCGTTGGCCAGAACGGTATGTTCGACGGGGTCCCAATTGACCCAACTTTCTTTGCGATAGGCCAAACCTTGTTCCAAAAACTTGAGAAACATTTTTTGCTCATGCTGATAATAATCACTATGGCACGTCGCAATTTCTCGATCCCAATCATAGGAAAGCCCCATTGTTTTTAATTGAGCTTTCATCGAGGCAATGTTTTGATAAGTCCATTCCGCGGGATGTGTGTTGTTTAATTTTGCGGCATTTTCTGCGGGCAAACCAAATGCGTCCCATCCCATGGGATGCAAGACGTTGAATCCTTGAGCGCGTTTGAATCGGGCGACCACATCGCCGAGGGTATAATTGCGCACATGTCCCATATGAATGCGACCAGAGGGATAGGGAAACATTTCCAGCACATAATATTTTTCGCGCGTTTCGTCTTCGACCGCTTTGAAGGTGCCTGTGTCTTCCCACGATTTTTGCCATTTGGCTTCAGCTGCTTTGAAATTGTAAACCGACATAAGCCGTTGTTATCCTCTGGTATTTTTATTTGAGTTTTCGTGTTTCGTTTCGAAGGAGGCGCGCACTGGTGAGAATTGAGTCTTCGATTTTGCGACCGGCATTTTCTTCGACGGCCGCATCACGCCAGCCCGTCACGTCTTGGACTTGACGAAAAAGGGTGACTTTGATGCCATCGGCGCGCAAGGCACGGCCCAAAATAAAAACATTAAGTTTAAAACGTTCTCCTGGGGTTTCAGGTGGAGAATACCAATCCGTTAGAATGACACCACCAAAGGGATCGGCGCTGGTCAGGGGCATAAACGCAATTGTACTTAACGTCGCACGCCACAGATAAGAATTCACATTAAGACCGCCGCCTGATCCTACCCCCAGTTGCTGTTTGGAGCCCCCAAAACTTAAGCCGCCCTTGCCCATAATCGTGTCGATCTTATCGTTTTTACTCTTGCGGCCAATTTCTCCGGCGGTTCTTTTGCGGGGCAAATCAAGGGCCTGTCGTTCGCAAGCCGCCAAAGTGAAAACCGCAAGCAAGACTATAGCAGCCAATTTGTATGAATGTGATTGTCTCATTATTTCATTAAATCCTATTGCTTAAGGCCACAACATCTCGTTTGAATACGGCACATAATACCTTTCTGGCATGATCTCGCAATCGAATTGCTATATATAATGAGTAAACCCCGTTGAATATGGCTAAAAATATTTCGACACACAGATTTGTTGCAATTTTATCACGGCGTATGGTTTTTGCATCATGCAGGTCTATGGAAGTGTTGCAATTGCATGGCTCAAAGTACAGTATCTGCTCATCCAAGATTTGGGGTTACAAAATTAACATTGTCGCCGGGTGGGAAACCGAACAATCGGAAAACTAATTCCCACTGGCATTTAAACACTTAGGAGAAACTATGAAAAAGATCCTTCTCGCGACCACAGCTGTTGTCGCTCTTAGCACCGTATCTGCTGAAGCTTTTGCTGCAGACAAAATCAAATTGGAACTCGGCGGCTTCATGCGTCAGTTCGCTGGTGTTGTAAACCACGACGAAGCTACTGCTGCTAACACCGGCATCGCTCGTTCCGTTGATTTGATGCAGTGGGCAAACTCAGAAGTTTACTTCCGTGGCAACACGAAATTGGACAACGGTTTGACAGTTGCTGCTGACATACAATTGGAAACATCTACACGTAACGCAGCTGGCGGTCGTCAATTGGACGTTTCATCTTTGCAAATTTCAAGCGACGCAATGGGTGCTTTGACCGTTGGTCCTACGACACATGGCTATGATGACTTCGCTGTTCGTGCACCATTGGTTGGTGAACTCGATTGGGGTGATACACAAAGCTTCGGCAGCGTTGCTGCAACATCAGCACTTGCAGCTACTGCTTACTCTCAAGCGTCTGTTGCGAACAGTGATGACCTGGGCGGAAAAGGCATGAAAGTAAAATATGTCTCTCCAAACTTCTCTGGCGCTCAAGTCTTTGGTTCATGGGCAGCAGCAATCGGCGGCGGCGGAGCAATCACTGCAGCTTCAAACACAAACACTGATACCTACTCTTATGGTGTCGGTTTCAGCGGCGAAGTCGGCGGAGCTTCAATTTCTGCAGACCTTATGCACGCTATGATCAATGCTGATTATGACGAAAACCATGTTGGTCTTTCTGTTGGCATGGCTGGCTTTACTGTTGCTGGTTCTTACATCAACTATAACGATCTTCGTGGTGCAACTGCAGCAACGAAATCAAACAGCGATGGCTCAACCTACGAACTAGGTGTCGGTTACGAAACTGGTCCTTATAGCGTAGCTGTTGCTTACTCAAAAAGTAAAAGCACAGGCGACACTTCTGTTGCTGGCGACAACACAGACAACCGTTGGTTGGTTTCTGCAGCATACGACCTCGGTGCAGGC
>JAESSV010000073.1 GCA_016763895.1 Magnetovibrio sp.
AAGATAATTGCCCAGCACCAAATAGAGGCGGAAATCAACATGATAATCACGCTTTTCACCACCAAATCGGCGCGCATAAACAATGACCACATGGAAAAATCGTGAGCTCCAACGGACCCGCCAAGGTTAACCGCATCAATTACGCTGCCGTCCATTTTAATTTTCGTCCTTAATCCCAAGTTTTAAGTTCAAGTAATAAATTCAGTTTTTCAGCTCTATCGTTTTTAAAACGTCTCGAATGCTTTGCGGCAAGCGCCCCGGTCCGCCGTCAAGCTTCATACATCCCAAACGAAGAGCAAGCGTCACCAAGACTTCACCATCCCGCGTAATGGTTTGCACACCTTCCAGGGATGCGCCGCCCACTTTGGTGAGCTGTAAATGCACGTCAAGAACGTCATCAAGACGAGCGGGATGAAAATATTCGGCGTCAATCTTGCGCACAACAAAGGCAAGACCATGGCAATCTTGTAGTTTTGAATTTTCAATGTCCAAATGGCGCAACATTTCTGTCCGGGCGCGCTCGGCAAATTTCAAATAGTTGGCGTAATAAACCACCCCGCCCGCGTCTGTATCTTCATAATATACTCGCACAGACATAACAAATGCGCCATTTACAATCCGTCCGACTTGGCTAAGGCTCATCTCAACCGCCTTCGATCAGTTCCAGTTGAGCCACGGCTTTGGGCGGTTTAAGGCCTAAGTGAATATAGGCTTTAGGCGCCAAAGCCCGGCCTCTGGGTGTGCGCATCAAAAATCCTTGCTGGATCAAATAAGGTTCAATGACGTCTTCGATGGTGTCGCGTTGTTCCGACAAAGCCGCCGCCAAGGTTTCAACGCCCACCGGCCCACCGCCATAATTTTCGGAAATGCACGACAGATAACGTCTGTCCATATTGTCCAGACCGGCCTTGTCCACGTCCAAACGCAACAGCGCCGCATCCGCCGCCAAGGCATCAACCACGTCGCGTCCCGCAACGTTGGCAAAGTCTCTGACCCGGCGCAACAAACGCCCGGCAACCCGAGGCGTGCCCCGGGACCGCTTGGCAATTTCAAAGGCCCCATCATCGGTTATTTCGATGCCCAAAAGATTTGCCCCGCGTTGCACGATGCCGACCAATTCTTCGGGGGAATAAAACTGCAACCGCAACGGAATGCCAAAACGATCCCGAAGCGGCGTCGAAATCAGCCCCGAACGCGTGGTCGCCCCGATCAAGGTAAACGGCGGCAAATCAATGCGCACGGATCGAGCGGCTGGACCTTCGCCAATGATCAAATCCAGTTGGAAGTCTTCCATAGCCGGGTACAATATTTCTTCGACCACCGGGTTAAGGCGATGAATTTCGTCGATAAACAAAACATCATGGGGCTGAAGATTGGTTAAAATCGCCGCCAAGTCTCCGGCTTTTGAAATCACCGGGCCGGATGTCGCGCGAAAGCCCACACCCAATTCCGTGGCAACGATTTTCGCCAAGGTGGTTTTGCCCAATCCGGGCGGACCATAAAACAACGTGTGATCCATGGCATCGCCACGATTTCGGGCCGCCTGAATAAACACCGACAAGTTTTCCCGCACCGCTTGTTGGCCGACAAATTCATCCGAAGAGGTCGGACGCAGGGCATGTTCCGACGCTTCGTTGCGCGCTTCTTCGGGGGAAATAATGCGTTCCACATCCTCAGACATCAACCGTGCTCCTTGGGACCAAGCTCAGCCAACGCGCCCTTGATAAGGCCGCCGACACTTGTCCCCTCGCCCGCTTTGTTCGCCGCCTGACCGACCGCCGTCAAAGCATCAGAAGGCGCATAACCAAGGTTCACCAAAGCCGATACAGCATCACTTGTCGCGGGCGACGCCGCCCCGTCTTGACCGACCGAACCCACCGACGTCGCAACCGACCCCAACGCCAATTTCGCGACTTTGTCTTTCAGTTCAAGCACAATACGACTGGCCAATTTTGGCCCGACTCCATTGGCACGGCCCACTTGGGCTTTGTCTTGGGCCGCAATTGCGTGGGTCAGTTCGTCGGTGGACAACACCGACAACAAAGCAAGAGCGACCTTTGCGCCGACGCCTTGCACGGTGGTGAGCAGCCGGAACCAAGCCCGTTCGCCCGTGTCGATAAACCCGTACAGATGAATATGATCTTCGCGCACATGGGTTTCGGTGTGCACCGTGGCGGCTTCACCAACACCCAAACGACCAAGGGTTCGCGAAGAACAAAACACCAAATATCCGACTCCGTTGACGTCGATCACGGCCCAGCCATCATCCACTTCTTCGATGCGACCTTTTAACAACGCGATCATCGACCGTTCCCCACAGCCGCTTGCAGGCGCATCTGGCTTTCATAGTGATGGGCATGACAAATCGCCATAGCCAAAGCATCTGCGGCATCTGGACCTGCGTTTCCGGAACCGGGCAACAGGGTTTTCACCATCATCAAGACTTGATCTTTGGACGCGTGCCCTGCCCCGACTACGGTTTTTTTCACCAGATTGGGGGAATATTCCCCCACAACAAGGCCTTTTTGTGCCGGAACCAACAAAGCCACGGCGCGGGCCTGGCCCAATTTAAGCGTCGACTTAGGGTTTTTGTTCACATACGTTTCTTCGACGGCGGCGTGTTCGGGCATCCATGTTTCCAAAACGGCTGCCAAGCCGTCATACAATTCCACCAAACGATCCCACAACGGCGTTTTGGGTTTGGTGGTCAGCGTTCCTTCGGCAACAAAAGACAAACGGTTGTCACGTGCGTCCAGCACGCCCCAACCCATGCGTTGCAAACCCGGATCAATGCCGATAATGCGCATGTTTTTAGCCTTTATTCCGCGCTCAGTTTTTCGAGAATCTCGTCGGAAACTTCAAAGTTAGAATAGACCCTTTGCACGTCGTCATTGTCTTCTAACACGTCGATCAATTTCAACATGGTGCCCGCAGATTGCTCGTCTAGGTCTGTTTGAATGTTGGGAATCCAATCAAGGTTGGCCTCAGTTGGTTCCCCAAACTTTTCCGTCAAGGCATCCCGAACACATGCGAAATCTTCCGGCGCACATAAAATCACGTGACCATCATCGTCAGAACTGACGTCTTCGGCTCCGGCTTCAAGCGCTTCTTCAAACATGGTGTCCCCATCCGCCACATCGGTCGGGTAAGACACAATGCCTTTGCGATCAAACATAAAGCCAACGGAACCCGTTTCGCCCAAGTTGCCGCCATGTTTGGTAAAGGTGGACCGCACTTCAGAAGCCGTCCGGTTGCGGTTATCGGTTAACGCCTCGACAATCACCGCCACACCAGAAGGACCATAACCTTCGTAACGGACTTCATCATAATTTTCACCCCCGCCGCCTTCGGCCTTTTTAATGGCGCGGGCGATGTTTTCATTGGGCGTATTGACCGCACGAGCGGCGATAATTGCGGTGCGCAAACGTGGGTTTTTCTCTGGGTCCGGCATGCCGGATTTTGCCGCTACAAAAATTTCGCGGGCATGCTTCGCAAAAATCTTTCCACGTTTTTTGTCCTGGGCACCCTTGCGGTGCATGATGTTCTTAAACTTGGAATGGCCTGCCATATCGTTAAATGCCTTGAATCTGTGCGTCAAAAAAAGAAATGCGGATTCGCAAAATTATATTTTGTTCATAGCACAAAGCCTGCCTAAAAATCATTAACGGACTTTACAAAAAGCCGTCTAAACGCTCATCTTGTTGCCAATCCTCGACATTAAGTGGAAAAATGCCCCTGTTGCTATTAGGGTGTCATCATGAACGTTGGAATTTATATTTATAATGAAGCCGAGGTCTTGGATTTTTCAGGGCCGTTCGAGGTGTTTACGACCGCGTCTCGTGTTTGCGGGGGCAAAAATCATTTGATGTTTTTTTAATCAGCGCCACCGGCGGCCAAGTGGTGGCCCGCGCGGACTATAAGGTGATTGCCGATTATGGCTTTGACAATCACCCCAAATTGGACGTTCTCATCGTCGTTGGCGGCGTGCATACGGACGAGCTGAACAAACCAGACGTCATCGAATGGGTCAAAGCACAGGCCCAACAAGCTTCTGTTGTGGCTTCGGTGTGCACGGGGGCCTTTATTTTGGCACAGGCACAAGTGTTGGCGCACCACACCGTGACGACCCATTGGCAAGACTGCGCCGACTTGAAGCAAATGTTTCCACATTTGAATGTCGTAGAAGGTGTGCGTTGGGTGGATGAAGGCGATATTCTTACATCCGGCGGAATTTCGGCCGGGATTGATATGAGCCTGCATATGGTGGAAAAATTTCACAGTCTTGCATTGGCCGAAGCCACGGCCAAACAAATGGAATTTTCCTGGACGAAAAATGCTTAAAATTCGTCAAGAGCTGTCATACTTCAAAAATTAGAGTGGCGTTTATGGATTCTCTTGAGTTCAAAGATGTGCCCCAAACAGGCATACCAAGTCGGCATAAACGTCATCACTATGCAGAACGATATAAGAACATAACTTGAATAGTTCTTTTATTTCATGCGTTTAAAAAAAGCATTGCCAATGAGAACAAAAAGAGTACATTTGTTTTATTGAATGTCACTGAACGCTATGAAAGATTGGAACCCAGAACATGTCACAGTCAGCCTTACGCCTTGTGGAGAAAAAAAACGTGGATAAATCTAAAGCCCTCGACGCCGCTCTCAGCCAGATTGAGCGGGCATTTGGCAAAGGTTCGGTGATGAAGCTGGGTCAACGTGAAACGGTTGAAGCAGACGTCATTTCAACGGGCTCGTTGGGCTTAGACATTGGCCTTGGCATCGGTGGCCTGCCCAAAGGTCGGGTGGTGGAAGTGTATGGGCCGGAAAGCTCAGGCAAGACCACGTTGACGTTGCATGTGATTGCCGAAGCCCAAAAAGCAGGCGGAACATGTGCGTTTGTGGATGCCGAACATGCCCTTGATCCGGTTTATGCATCAAAACTGGGCGTTGATATTGACGAACTTTTGATCTCTCAACCCGATGGCGGGGAACAGGCTCTGGAAATCACCGACACCTTGGTGCGTTCGGGTGCCGTGGATGTTTTGGTTATAGATTCTGTCGCCGCCCTGGTGCCGCGCGCCGAACTCGAAGGCGAAATGGGCGATCACCATGTGGGCTTGCAAGCACGTTTGATGAGCCAGGCCTTGCGCAAATTGACAGCATCCGTCGCCAAGTCCAATACCTTGGTTATTTTCATCAACCAAATCCGCATGAAAATTGGCGTCATGTTTGGAAATCCTGAAACCACCACGGGCGGCAATGCGTTAAAGTTTTACAGTTCTGTGCGTTTGGAAATCCGCCGCATCGGCGCGATCAAGGATCGTGAAGAGGTGGTTGGCAATCAAACCCGGGTTAAAGTGGTTAAAAACAAAATGGCCGCGCCGTTCAAAATGGTTGAATTTGACATCATGTACGGCGAAGGCATCTCGAAAATGGGCGAATTGATTGACTTGGGCACCAAGGCGGGTTTGATCGAAAAATCAGGTTCATGGTTCTCTTACAATTCCATTCGGGTTGGTCAGGGGCGCGAAAATGCCAAACAGTTCATGCGCGAAAATCCTGAAATTGCAGACGAAATCGAAACGCAAATCCGCATCAATGCGGGCTTGATCGAAGACCCCAACGCAACGGAAGAGCCGGCTTTGGCAACGGTTGATGCCAATGGTAAACCGAGTGATAAAGCCAATGACAAAACGAGTGGTAAAGCGGGCGTCGAAGCGAGTGCAAAAAAGTCAAAGCCAAAAAAAAGCGAATAATTAAAGCTCAAAAATCGCTTTTTTAAACAAATGATAGCAATCCGCGCACGGCTTGGAAAAACCCAAGCCGTGCGTTTTTACGTGTTGGAGTTGGCTATGCTAGACAGGCTTGCATGGAGCCTGTAAAACTTATGGCCTTCGGGTGCTCTTAAAAAGCAGGCGCTTGTGCTTGTAAATTTGACGCTCGGTATCTTTCATTAGCCATAACGATAGAAAAATGTGACGCACATGCAGACCGCAAATGATATCCGTAAGGCCTTCCTTGATTTTTTTGGCAACAAAGGCCACGAAATCGTTGATTCCAGCCCTTTGGTTCCTCACAACGACCCAACTTTGATGTTCGTAAATGCGGGTATGGTGCCGTTTAAAAATGTCTTTACCGGGCTGGAACAGCGCGATTACACGCGGGCCGCATCGTCACAAAAATGTGTTCGTGCGGGGGGCAAACACAACGATCTTGAAAATGTAGGTCATACCGCCCGTCACCATACTTTTTTTGAAATGCTCGGCAACTTTTCCTTTGGCGATTATTTCAAAGATGAGGCCATTGATTTTGCGTGGCAGCTGATCACCAAAGAATATGGTTTGGACAAGGATCGTTTGGTGGTGACGGTTTATCACACCGACGATGAAGCCTATAACATTTGGAAAAAAGTTGCCGGTCTATCCGATGATCGCATCATCCGCATTCCCACCAGCGACAATTTTTGGTCCATGGGAGACACCGGGCCGTGTGGGCCATGTTCTGAAATATTTTATGATCACGGCGATCACATTTTTGGTGGGCCTCCGGGTAGCCCGGACGAAGATGGCGACCGTTTCGTCGAAATTTGGAATCTGGTCTTTATGCAGTATCTGCAACAAGAAGACGGAACCCGCATTGATTTACCCAAGCCCAGCATCGACACCGGCATGGGGTTGGAACGCATTACCGCCGTGATGCAAGGCAGCCACGACAATTATGATATCGATTTGATGCAGGCCCTGATCCATGCCTCGGCCGAGGCCACGGGGACGGAACCAAACGGCGAACATAAAATTTCCCACCGGGTGATTGCCGATCATCTTCGCGCCACTGCTTTTTTAATCGCGGACGGTGTTTTGCCATCCAACGAAGGGCGCGGCTATGTGTTACGCCGCATCATGCGTCGGGCCATGCGGCATGCGCATCTGATTGGCGCAACGGAACCGTCCATTTACAAAATGTTTCCGGCTCTGCAAACCCAAATGGGCGGGGCGTTTCCCGAATTGAACCGGGCCGAAGCTTTAATTACAGAAACGCTTAAGCTTGAAGAGTCTCGTTTTATCAAAACATTGGATCGCGGCCTTAAATTGCTTGATGAGGCCACGACGGATATTACTGATGGCGGACAGTTAGACGGTGAAACAGCCTTTAAATTGTATGACACATACGGTTTTCCTTTGGATCTTACTCAAGATGCGTTGAAGGAAAAAAGCATTTCCGTAGACGAGGCCGGATTTAGCGCCGCGATGGAGCGGCAAAAAGCGGCGGCACGGGCCAGCTGGTCCGGGTCGGGTTCAGCCGCAACGGACGCGTTATGGTTCGACATCAAAGATCAAATCGGCACCACCGACTTTTTAGGCTATGAAACCGAACACGCCCAAGGCCAAGTCACCGCCTTGATCGTTGACGGTGAACGCACCACAGAAGCCGGCGTTGGCACTCATGTTCAATTGGTCACGAACCAAACCCCATTTTACGGCGAATCAGGCGGTCAAATGGGCGATACAGGGCGTATCACGGCTGAGGGTCTGGTGATTGACATCACCGACACCCAGAAAAAATTGGCGGCTGTGCATGTGCATGTGGGGACCATTATCAAAGGCACCGTGCGCACGGGCGACGACGTAAGTTTAAGCGTTGATTCCGATCATCGTTTGCAAACCCGGGCCAACCATTCTGCGACCCACCTTTTACATGAAGCCCTGCGCCGGGCTCTTGGGGGTCATGTGTCGCAAAAAGGCTCGATGGTGTCCCATGAACGCCTGCGCTTTGATATTTCTCATCCTAAATCCATTTCGGCCGAAGATTTGGCCAGCGTGGAGTTCATGGTGAACGGTCAAGTCCGTTCCAACACCAAAGTCACCACCCGCCTGATGGCCCCCGAAGACGCCGTAAAAGCGGGCGCTATGGCTTTGTTTGGTGAAAAATATGGCGATGAAGTGCGTGTGGTCGGCATGGGCGGCGAGACCAAAAACGGAACTCAAAAAGACTTTTCCGTTGAGCTGTGTGGCGGCACCCACGTCGAACGCACCGGAGATATAGGCTTGTTAAAAGTCATTTCCGAAGGGGCCGTGGCTTCGGGCGTGCGGCGCATCGAAGCGCTCACGGGTGCGGCGGCGATAGACTATTTAGAAGCTCAGGAACGCAACTTGCAAAATGCCGCTGCGGTGTTGAAATCAAGCCCCCAAGACGTGCCCACCCGGGTGCGTCAATTGGTGGATGATCGCAAGAAAATGGAACGCGAAATTCAAGACCTGCGCAAAAAACTGGCTGCTGGGGACGGAGCCGGTGGAGAGTCCCAAACCAAAGACATTGGCGGCGTGACCTTTGCGCCAAAATTGTTAGAAGACGTTCCCGGCAAAGAGCTGAAAAGCCTGGCCGATGACATCAAGGCTCAGATCAAATCAGGTGTGGTGGCTTTGGTATCGGTGTCGGATGGTAAAGTTTCATTGGTGGTGGGCGTGACCGACGATCTTGCGCCCAAGATCAATGCCGTGGATTTGGTGCGCATCGGAAGTCAAGCGGTGGGGGGCAAAGGTGGCGGTGGACGTCCGGATATGGCTCAAGCCGGAGGCCCCGATGGCGACAAGGCACAAAGTGCACTCGACGCCATCGAAGCGGCTCTTTAAAGCATTCGAAATTATTCAGCGGTAGCCGGGGTGGCGGCTGCGTTGGTCGTGCCAGCCTTGCCTGTTGTCTTGCCTGGTGTTTTGCCTGGTGTTTTGCCTGTTGTTTCAGCTGGTGCTTCATCAGCCGCAATTTTCATCGACACGATGCTATCGGGATTGTATTCGCGTGTTCCGACGGTGCTGGAATCAATAATCTTTATGTTGTCGACAAATTCCATGCCGGCGCTCACGGTGCCCCATACTGTATATTTGTCGTCCAACCAACGCCCATCACCCAACATGATGAAGAATTGAGAATCGGCGCTGTCTTTCCCTTGAGAACGGGCCATACCGACCACACCACGCACGAATTTTTCTTTTGAAAATTCGGCTAGAATGTTGGTCCCTGACCCACCTGAACCGTTGCCCATGGGGTCACCACCTTGGGCCATGAAGTCTTCGATGACGCGGTGAAAGTTTAAGCTGTCATAATATCCCTTGCGAACCAATTGTTTGATGCGCGCAACGTGCATCGGTGCCAAATCAGGGCGCATTTGAATCACAACCCGCCCGTCTTTAAGGTCTAAATACAAAGTATTTTCGGGGCTTTCCAGATCAAGGTTGTCTTCCCCTGGGCCTTGGAATACGGGCAGATCGGGGGTGTGGTCTTTTTTAAACAAGAAAACCACAAGAACAATGATGGCGATGATGAAAGCGATGATTATGGCAATATGATACACGGATTTATCCTTAATTATGAGCTATGGCGAGAGGGCCTGATTTATTTGGATTCTGCTTTAGCTTCTGCATCTGCATCTACGGCAACTTGCATACGAATGATTTTGTCCGGCTTGCTAAGGCGCGAAGTTCTTTTGATCTTGTCGACAAATTCCATGCCAGATCTGACCTTGCCCCAAACGGTATATTCGCCGTTCAGATTTCTGGCCGTATCAAACATGATGAAAAACT
>JAESSV010000074.1 GCA_016763895.1 Magnetovibrio sp.
CCGGCACGGACATTCGCCGCGCTTATTCTTTGGCCAATGCTCCCAATTGGGAAGGGATTTTAGAATTCTTAATCCGCATTCAACCGAACGGAAAATTTTCCACATGGCTGGATCAAAAAGCCACCGTCGGCGGCACCGTTCGCATTAAAGGACCCGAAGGAACGTTTGTCATTCAAAACGGGACCCTAAACGCCCGCCGCTTTGTCGCCGGAGGCACGGGCATTGCCCCCATGCTGTCCATGCTGCGTCAGATGGCAGAATTTCAAGAAAATAATGAATCACGGCTTTATTTTGGCGTTAATACCGAAGACGATCTTTTTTGCCTCGACGAAATCGAAACCTTGAAAGCCGCCATGCCCAATTTGAGTGTTATAGTTTGCGTGTGGAAACCCGGCCCAAACTGGCAAGGCTTTACCGGATCCCCGGTTGATGCCTTTGCCACAGACCTAACGGTTGATATAGCGAAGGGGCAAAAGCCGGAAGTATACCTATGCGGTCCTCCCGGACTTGTGGATGCCACAGAAGATTCAGCCCGCACGATAGGCCTGCCTTCACAAAACCTATTTTGTGAACGATTCTTGCCAGCATAGAACAAGTTTGGAGCGTACAATAAAGAGGCTCCCGCCAAACAAATACACTTATTGGTGCTTTTACTTAGAATAATTCAAACATAGATCGAAAAAAAATACACCCCATATAGACCCAAAATTGCTGGACATTAATTAACTTTATACCTAAGTATCTCACTAATGTAGAACAAAGTTGATCCATGTGATCATTCAACTTTACGAAACCATTATCGGCACAACGTGCTCTAAGGATGTGTGATGTCTCAAGAAACTTATCTGTCCGGCGTCGAAAGAACGTTTGATACTTCGGACCTGATCGTCAGCAAAACGGACACCAAAGGTCGCATGACCTATGTCAACGAGACGTTTTTAAGGCTTGCCGAGTATTCGGAAAAAGAATGCATTGGTGAGCCGCACAACAAAATTCGCCATCCAGACATGCCCCGGTGTATTTTCAAATTATTGTGGGACACCATCAGCAAAGGGCAAGAGATTTTTGCCTATGTGGTTAATCGATCCGGAAATGGCGATCATTATTGGGTCTTGGCCCACGTCACGGCTTCGTTTGACGATAATGAAAATATTGTGGGTTACCATTCCAGCCGCCGGGTTGCGTCAAAGGCGGCTTTGGGTGTCATCCAACCCCTTTACATCAAGCTCAAAGCTGAAGAAGATCGCCACAGCGACCGAAAAGCGGGCCTAGAGGCTTCGATGGCCATCATCACAGACATCTTAGAAGAAGCGGACATGTCATACGGCCAGTTCATATTTTCTGTTATCCACTCAAAATAAGTCAGGATGTAATCATGTTCGATCTCAAAACGCTTCGTGGTCAAGGCTTATTGGCCTCAATGGTTTCAATCTTGATCTTTATTATTGTCGCCAGCACCGGGATTTGGGGCCTAAGCCAGTTATCGGCGGCCATCAATTCACTTTCAAGAGACACAGAAAAACGCGTCCGTCATATTTCACCCCTTTTAGACGCGGCCCACGGGATTCAATTTGATGTTGTTCAGGTTCAACAATGGTTGACGGACATTTCAGCAACCCGCGGCCAGGACGGCTTAAATGATGGTATTGACTTGGCGAAGGGGTTTGCCAAAAAATTTGAAGAAGATGTTCAAACGGCTTTGCGCCATGCAAATTCCCTCGACATCAACTCAACCACCAAGGATCAATATGCGACCCGGGATATGACGTCCATGATCCAAACACTGCATACCATGCAGGCTGCCTTTATTCCCTATTTTGAAACCGGCCAAAAAATGGCCAAGGCTTATATCGAACTTGGCCCAGAAGGTGGGAACAAGATGATGGCATCTTTTGACCAAACCGCTGAAAAAATTGGCGCAGAAGTTGAACGTATGATGACGGCCGTTGCGGCGATCGACAAAGAAGAATCTCAAACAATGATGAGCACCTCTGAACAAGCCCATGAAGAAGCTTTGTTTCAGATATATATGCTCTCGGGTCTCTTCATCGTGGGTGTTCTTTTGCTGAGCGGCATTACCTTCATCACAAACCGCGTCTTGGTTATCATTGCCAATGTTTCAAGTTCTTTAAAGTTGGCCCGCAAAGGCAAGTTAGACACGCGCCTCACCAGCATCAAAGGCAAGGGTGAAGATGCGCTGATCCAACATAACTTCAATCACCTTATGGACATCAGCGAAGCTTATGTCCGTGAAATCCGGGCCTCTATGGCCTATGTCAGCCGGGGCGATTATTACCGAACCATTCTCGAAGAAGGCATGACAGGCAGTTTTCTTTCCAGCGTCAAACGGGTCAACGGGGCCGTTGATGTGATGGATAATAAGGTCAAGAACTTCACCCAAATTGCCGACAAATTTGAAATTGATATGCAAAATGTCGTGCATATGGTGACCTCTGCGGCAACCGAGCTGCAATCCACCGCAAAAAGCATGGAAGAAACAGCCGCAACCACCAGTGATAAAGCGAGCATTGTTTCCACAGCGGCTCTTGATGCGGCCAACAATGTTCAAACGGTGGCTTCGGCTGCGGAAGAACTCTCAAGTTCAATTTCCGAAATCAGCCGCCAAGTCAGCCAGTCTTCCGAAATTGCCAGCAAGGCCGTTGTGGATGCCGACCAAAGCCGTGAAAACGTACAAGGTCTTGCCGAGTCTGCGGCAAAAATTGGCGAAGTTATTAACTTGATTTCAGATATTGCCGATCAAACCAACTTGCTTGCACTTAACGCCACCATCGAAGCCGCGCGGGCGGGCGATGCCGGAAAAGGCTTTGCCGTTGTGGCATCCGAAGTTAAAAACCTTGCCAACCAAACGGCCAAGGCGACTGAAGAAATCAGCCAACACGTCGGTGGCGTTCAAAACGCGACCGAAGATGCGGTTCTGGCGATCAAGGGCATCGGAACGACCATTGGCAAAATGGACGAAGCCGCAACCGCGATTGCATCCGCAGTCGAAGAACAAGGCGCCGCCACCCAAGAGATTGCCCGCAACGTAGAACAAGCCGCAAAAGGCACAAACGAGGTCACCTCAAACATTTCTGAAGTGACCGAAGGCGCAACGGAAACCGGGCATGCGGCTTCGGAAGTTCTTTGCGCTGCGGATGAACTGGCCAAACAAGGTGATCTTTTGGGACGCGAAATGGCCGACTTCTTGGTCGAACTTAGAAAAGTCATCTAGGGCCAAGTTCAAGACGAAACACCTAGCGTTCTTGTAAGGCCATTTCCAAAGACCCCATATAAGGGGACAAGATGTATTCCAAGACCGAGCGCGAGCCGGTGACAATTGAACACATAACTTGGACGCCCGGAACCAGCCGGTAAGTTTCGCCTTTGGTTTAAAATACATCGCTTTGGGTTTTTATCCGTACCTTATAAAAGGTCGCACCATCGGCGGCTTCCACGGTGTCGGGGCTGATGTGAATGACTGTGCCTTCAAGATGGCTAAACCTGGACCCATCCCTTGAGGCCAAAGTCACACGGGCCGTTTGACCGGGGTGAACATAACCAACATCGTTGGGCGGAAGCTTGGCTTCAATGACAAGGGAATCGCCAATGGGCACAATATCAGCGACTTTTCCACCGGGCTGAATAACGCCGCCCAATGTGACAACATGCAACGCCATCACAACACCATCAACGGGCGAAACCAGGACCGAACGGTTGTAACTATCGGCATATTTGCGGCTGCGGTTGGTGAGTTCCAGTAGAGACCGCCGTTTTTCATCCAAAGTCTGTCTGGCTTCCACACGAAACCGTCCAACGATGGCGTCTAAATTTAAGGTTTCTTGCTGAATAGCGGCTTGCACGCGGGCCATGGCGGCTTTGTCTTCGGACAACTTGCCTTTTAAATTTGCGGCTTCTTTTAACAGATTCAAGTGCAGCATGCGATTGGTCAGGTCCTCTTTTAATAAGCCTTCGCTAATTTGCACTTGTTCATTTAAAAGTTTAGCCTTTTCCCGAGTGTTGCTCCGACGCGCGTTAATTTCATCCCCTTCACGTTTGCGTTGGTTGATCAAGGATTGCTGCACATCCATGTCGTTTTTCAACTGCCGCCGACGGGAATCAAAAAGACTTTGGGCCTGGTCGGTGAGTTCGGGGTTTTTTTCAACAAAACCCTCGGGGAACTTAATCAAGTTGACCCCAACCATGTCGGCACTCAACCGCGCAACATCGGCAGTTAAGGCGGATATGCGAACGGCAAGTTCGTCAACATCGGCACCGCTGGCGGTGGATTCCAGAACCACCAAAGGCTGGCCAACTTTTACACGGTCTCCTTCACGAACCTTAATTTGCGACACGATCCCGCCCTCTAAGTGCTGGACCGTTTTAACCTGCGTCGAAGGCACCACTTCACCCTTGGCAAAGCTGACAACATCCAAACGTCCTATCAACGACCACGCGACAAAGGCCGCAAGAAACCCGATGAGTGTGATAAAAAATATATGAGTTTGTGGCTTAACGTCGAGGGTTGTGGGCTTGTTCATTGTCCTCCCCCCTTGTTTTCTTGGTGGGGCGAAGCCCGATCAACAGCCGCCAGAATTCGCGGGATGGGTTTGACGTTAAGATCCAAAACATGAGGCGCACCTTGAACAATATTAGGGTCATGAGAAAGGGCAATAATGGTGCACCCCCGCTGGCTCAAAGCATTCATAATTTTTGAAATTTGTTGCGCCCCTTCGGCGTCAAGGCCTTCGGTTGGCTCGTCCAGAATCACCAGTTGTCCATCCGTTGCCAAGGCCCGTGCCAAAGCCAATCTGCGGCGAATGCCAAGCGATAAATCACGACCACCCGCCACAAGAAGGGTGTTGAAGCCCTTCTGACTTTGGGCAAAATAGCTTTCAAGTCCGGCTTCTCGAATGACACGGTTTAAACCGGCTTCATCCAATTGTGGGTTAAAAGCCAGAATATTATCGCGCACCGTCCCGTTAAAAAATCCGGGTTCTTGGGGCAAGTAAATCACCTGTCGCCGCCACCATTGTGGAGCCACTTGCGCAAGGTCGACGCCATCCACCAAAACCTGTCCACGAGACGGTTTCAACAAACCGACCAGCATGCGCGCAAATGTGGTTTTGCCCATGCTGTTGGCCCCGGTCACCACGAACAAAGCCCCCGGTTCAATTTTTAAATTTAAGGATTCAAAAAGTGGCGTGGGCTGTCCGGGATAGGCAAAGCCAACATCTTTCAATTCCAAGGCCCCTTTATACAAACCCAAAGCCACACCATCTTCGGGCTCTAGGGGCAAGCGCGTGAAATTTTCGACAATTTGAATGGCCGAGGTGGCTTTTGCAATTGCGCCCGCCGATTGCGCAAGACGAATGATGGGGCCCAGTGTTCGGGCCGCAAGAATATTCGCCCCAATCAACAAGCCGACATCTAGTTGTCCCATCACGACCAACATGGCCCCGCCCGCGATGATTGCCGTGGACAACAAGGCCTGAATTCCGCCAATCATATTTTGCTGCCCGCCTTGGCGTTTGGAAATTTCGGTGCGCACGGCCTCCATAAGATCTAAAACAAGGGTCCAACGTTTCAACAAAACCTTGCGAGCGGTAAAAGCACGTACGGTATCTGGATCGCTTAGAGCCGAATCCAAAAGGCTTTGACGCGCTGAAAAATGGCCTTGCATGGCAAGAGCCGGTTTTTTCATGGCCCGATAATTTGCCAAGCCAAACAATAAAACGCCACTACAAAAAACAAGCGCCACCAGAGCCAACAACGGGCTTAACAAAAAAAGCGCCGCCAAAAAAATAAGCGCAAACGGAACATCCAAATAAGCCACCATGTTGGGGGCGCTATACGCTTGTTGAATGGCATCGGGAGCCGCGACGGCTTCGCGTTTTTGCCCCGCGGTCAGCTGACCCAACGCATCACCCTTGGCGCAGATCAAAACATCATAGGCTCGAGCCGCATAGGCTCGATCAAACGGTTTGGATAAGGCATCGGCAAGGGTCAGGCGAATTTGACGAAAAGCCACCTCAAACCCAATGGCAATCAAAACGCCAACCACCATGGTGGCCAGGCTTGCATTAATCCCATGGGCGACATAACGGTTAAGAACCTGAATAACGAACAACGAAGATGCCAACGCCAACAGGTTTGCAAACAAGGAGGCTCCCAGCAACTCAAGCGTTACTAAAGGATAGGCTTTCAAACGTTTGATGAGTTCGGTCACGCCAAATCTCCGTTAGCCAAATCATCATTATACAGCGTTGAGCATCAGCCGCCCGGCGCGTTACTGTAGCACGGAAAGATCCAAAATCCCCATAACGTTCAGGACCGTTAGTTTGGCAATTGCGACGTCGGTCGACGCCCGATCCGCCGCGGCTTGGGCATTGATCAAAGACGTTTCACCCGCCAAAACATCAATCAAAGAGCGTTGCCCCAAAGTGCGTTCTTTGCGAGCCAACCCCAGAAATTCCGACGAGATATTTGCCTGATTGCTTAAAAATTCTGCGTTATCGCGAGCCGTTTGCAAATTTTGCCATGCGTTGCGCGCCTGTTCTTCAATTTGATCGCGCGTATATTTAAGGCGGCTATTGGCCGCAGCATGACTTGATTTCGAAGCTTCCAACGTACTTGATGCGGTCAAGCCCATATTGAAATCATACGTCATCTCAACCTTGACCAAGGTTTCGTTTTTCTTGCCCAAAGTGCCCGCCACATCGCGTTTGTATTTTTGTTGTGCGCTGGCGGCGACCACAGGACGATATCCACTGGCAAAGCTTCGCGCAATTTCTGTGTTGGCAATTTTGGCCAAGAGCGCAGACGCGCGGATTTGAGGATTATCAGCCAGCGCTTTTTCAACGATGATGCTTTCAGATTCAGGAATCAAAGAATCCATGATGCTGGGCAATTCAAGCGCGTTTAAATCATCTGGCACGCTGTGGAACAAAGCCCGATAGCGGTTGATGGCTTGACGTAAGGCCCCGTTGGCCCGCACGCGCGCGGCTTGAGCCCCCGCCAACTGCGTTTTCGCTTGCAAGACGTCTGTTGAAAAACCAGATCCACGTTGAACCCGGGCATTTTCCAATTCCGTTTGACGTTGGACGCTGGTTTCACTTTGGGTTTGATAGTCCAAAATGCGCACCGCACTGGCCAGATCCAATTGGGCTGTAAGGGTGTCCAACAACAAGTTTTGTTTGGCAAGCATCAACGCGACTTCAGCCTGATTGATGGCCAGGCTGGCCCCGCCCACGGTGGCTGCGGTGGCCCCGAAATCAAACAGAGTTTGGGTGATGCTTAAATCGACTTCTCGCTGCGCCATAGACGATTGCGTTGGCGTAGTAAGAGGATTTTGCGTATAAATTTTTTCATTACCAACGTTGGCCGTCAAGCTGATGGTCGGGAAATAACCGCCTTCTGCGACACCTTTGTTGGACCGCGCCGCATCAAGATCAAACTGGGCCGCCTTGATACGTTCATGTGTGACAAGCAGTTGCGATAACGTGTCGGAAAGACCTGCCGCATAAGCTGTTCCACACAGCGAAAACGTCAATACGGTGCCCAACAAAATGGCTTTAAATTTCAATTCAACAGACACGTTCTTCTCAAGACCTTATATTTAACAAGATATGCAATCTTACCCTGAACATTACCATCTACACTTATTGCCGCCAATTGTCTAATAAATCGTAACTTTTTTCAAGTATCATACCATCGTAATATCGCCGATGGCGAGCCCCCCAACAATCCCCGTCATATCTGCGACCACGACTTGCGCGCCCAGACCGGAACCATCCGCATCGTAATATAAAACATTCGAACTTGTATCAAAGATGAAATAGTTGTTCGCGGCTGAGGCAACCACGCCAGCCGCCCCAGAGCTAAACTCGCCCGTTTGCAACGCACCCGCAACGCCAACGCCGCTAACACCGCCGCCGCCGTTAAATGTTGCCGTGGAAAAGTTTAAATTGTCCACCGTGCTCAAAAAGTCGGTGATTGCGTCTCCCAACTGATTCGTTGCGGTATAGGCGAAGACATCATTGCCTAGACCACCCGTCATCGTATCTGCACCTCCGCCGCCTGTTAAGGTATCGTTGCCATCTTGCCCCAACAATATGTCGGCACCGGTTCCCCCTGTCAGGCTGTCATTATAAGCGCTGCCGTCAAGGGTGGTGGAAACACTGGCTTGCCCAATGACCGTCAAGGCCCCACCAGAAGTCGCCCCGAGGACCTTTACAAATTCGAAATTAAGAATTTTTGCGGACACCGTCGTAAGATCGATCGTTCCGCCCGTGAATGTCGTGACTTCTAGGGTATCCGTGCCACCTTCTCCATTGAGCGTTGTTAAATTCGCAAAAGTATCCCAATCCGCTTTAAACAGGTCGTTGCCCATGCCGCCCAAAATATTTCCAACATTGGCAACCGCCTTCAACGTAATGGTATCGTGCCCCAAAGAAGCGGTGAATGAATCAACGCCGGAAAGGTCATGATTAAAAGTGGCCCCGATCCTTAGCCCTTGCACTGTGGCGGTGTCTGAAGAGCTTGACCCCAAAGTGGCGCTGAGCCCAAAGCTGGCGGAATCATAACCTGGAAGCGCGGCATAAGAAAATACATTGTTCGTAGCAACGGCACCGCCATCTATTTCCAACTGCGCCGTTATGGTATTAATATTGATGGTGTCCCCACCGCCTTTCGTAAGGACCATCGCCCCATCGACACCTGCAAACATCGTATCGGTCAGGTTTATCGTTTCCCCAACAGCAGAACCAACAACAACAACACCTATTTTGCCTGCGCCCATACCGCCAAGAACTTTAACGACCCCGCCTGCACCTGAGGTGAAGTTTTCGGCATAGCTAAATCCTGTGACCGTTGATGGGGCCAGTAAAAACTGGCTGATGCCGGAAAAAGCAACCGTTGAAACCGAATTTGACACCATGGTATCGTTATATACCGTTATCACACCGGATGTTGCCAACGTTGTATCCATCACCACCCTCAACGACATCGTATCAAGGCTATCAAAGGCAATTTGATTGGTGCCCCCACCATCGGAAATCACGTAGCCCGCACTTGCGGTTGTGTCCATGGATCCCCAATGAAAATAGAAATTAGTATTGAGGGCCGATCCCGACATATTGCCGCCCGAAAACGAAGCCACAAGAGTTTCATCAAAATTGGCTTGAGCAAGGACCGTGTTATGGATGCCTGAATATACAGTGATTGCCCCGTATATAGCCTCAAAGGATGCAGGATTATAAATGGGACTTGCCCCATTCAGAGCATAGGCCGCCACCGGCAGAAGACCTGTTCCGTCACTTAAATTTGAAAGCTGTCCATTAATACCCTGGAGATAAGGATCGGTAACCAAGGTGCCTGGTCCGCCCAATGCACCCGCATTGCCCGTTGATCCTGTGGTACCCGTGGGGTCAGGCGCAAGGCCTGTTCCAGACGTTTGCGGTGTTCCAGACGTTTGCGGTGTTCCAGACGTTTGCGGTGTTCCGGCCGGGATTGTCCCGGGCATCGGCGCATCACCCGTCGTGACACTAATCGCAGCCTTTGCCGCAAGCGCCGCATCCATTGGATTCAGTCCGTTGGCGATCGCACCTTTATAGGCCACCATCGCGGCGGCGACGGCGGGATCATTTGCCGTGCCGTTGTTCGCCGCCATAAGTTCCGCCAAAAAGGCTTCTTCAGCCGTGCCCCCTGCGGCCAAGGTTTGTTCATAAACCGAACCGGTCGTAAGGTCGCTTGCGGTGGTCGTGGTGGTCGTGGTGTCCGTAGTGGTCGTGGTATCCGTGGCGGCGGCGGCGTCTGTAACAGCGGTGGCGGTGGCCGTTTCGGCACTGATAGACGTCGCAGCCGCATCAGAAGCAACCGCATCAGAAACAGATTGGATCACTTCCGTTGTTGCCGCACCAACGGACAGCGTCGCATCCACGATGCCCGTTTCGGTAAACTGCGTAAACACCTCTTGTTGGGTTTCCGAAGCACTGGTGGCTAGGGTGCTGTATTGAGCTTGTGCCGTTGCCGCCGCTTGTGCATCGGTTGCTTGCTGTTCCGCCTGACCCGCCGCATCGGCCTGGGCCTGAGCTTCAAGAGCCGCCGCATCGGCATCGGCTTGAGCCGCAACTGCTTTGGCCGCTTCAGCATCTGCCTGGGCTTGAGCTTCGACCACAATGGCCTCGGCCTGGGCTTCCAATTGTGCCGCCTTAGCCAGACTTTCCGCATCG
>JAESSV010000075.1 GCA_016763895.1 Magnetovibrio sp.
GTTCAGCCGCAAGCGCCGCCGCCTTCGCAGCCTTTGCAGCCGCCTCAGCAGAAGACGCCAAGCCTTTGGCAACATTGGCTTCAACCAGCTTAGTTTCGGCATCCGTGGCAAGCTTATTCGCTTGGGATTCGGCAAGCTTATTCGCCGCATCTTTGCTGTCGGCTTTATCCTGAGCCGCTTTGCGAGAGGCTTCTTCCTGTTTGCTTTTTTGGCTGGCCTGATTATTTGTATCATCCGATTTGGACTGGGATGCGCCAAATTTAGATTGCAATGATTTGGTCTGGGCTTCCGAGACAGGACGCGGGTTAATCGCATCCGCATACGCCGAAGCAGATTTAGCAAGATTATAAGACGCTTCCGCAGCCGTCACATATTGGGCCGCCAAATCCTTGGCCGCCAAAGCCGCATCGACTTGAGCCCCCCGTGCAGCAACCGACGCCGCATCGCTTGCCGCAAAATCAACCGCATCAACGAGCGTAACCGTAGCCTTGGTGACGTCTGTAACGGAAGCCGTAAACTTGGTCCCAGCCACATCAGGGGAAATGTTAACCTTGCCAGCATCGTTCCCGCTGGCGGCATTAACCGTTCCCTTAATTGTGGCATTTGCATTAATCGCCGCCGCAACACTATCCCGGATTTGAGAAAGGGTTTGACCGGCCTGAACCGTATAGTTCACCGTCGTACCATTGATTTTCACGCCAACAACATCACCCGTGGCGACATCAGAGTTAATCAACACAACACGGTCCGTATCCGCCGTTGAATTGGTGGTGCGGTTTAGGACGTCTTGATACGAGCCTTCAAATTTGCCGCTGACCAACGTGCCTTCTTTATTCGTCGCTTCTGCGCGCACAGAAAAAGCGTAGTCTGTTTCGCCGTAGTCATTCTTCCACTTGGCCACTTCTGTCGGATCGGACGCAAGGATGATTTCACCATTTGCGGGGCCCGCACTGGCATCGACCAACGTCGTCGCCGCAAGATCCGCGTTAATCGCGCTGACAAGGGCCGCCCGCACATTGGCAAGGCTCGCCGCCGCATCACCGCCAACAACATCACCAGCCTGAACCGTATAGCTGACCGTGTAAGACGCATTCGCGCCCACCGCGTGTCCACCAAGGGTCACCGTATAAACATCACCCGCCTCAACATTGCCGCTTAGGGTGAGCTTGGCCGACGCATCGCCGCCGCGGGCTCCGGCGGTAACCGTCTCAACTTTGATCGTATTGTCATCGTTTACACCCGCACCCGTGCGCGATTTCTGGTAAATTGCATTAAATTGATCAACCGCTGACTGCCACGCTTCATACGCCGCATCTTCGGCTTCCTGAGCCAGGTGCTTGTTCGGAGCCTGACCCAATTGAGCTTGTGCTTTCGCGATATCAGCCTGATGAGCCGCTTCAACAGCCGCCGCCTTGACCAACGCCATACCACTTTGAACTTGTTCAACTTCGACCGTTAAAGTCGCTTCATATTGTGCCTCGGCACCCGCTTGAGCAACTTTCATATAACCCGACGCCGCCGCAGAGGACGCTTCGGCATCTGAAAGTGTCACGGTTGCTGACAAATAATTCTCAATTGCCGTATCAGCCGCCGTCGATAGCGTATCCACATCAGATTGAGCCGTTGCGGCCTCGCCAACCGTTCCGCCCGTTCCATCCGTTCCAGAATATTCCAAAAGAGCTTTATCAGCATTTGACGTGGCTTTGATCGCAGCCCCATTATACAACGCCTCGATCTGCACCTTGAATGCAGCCGTCGCTTGAGCATTCGCCACAAGCTGAGCTTGTAATTTTGCCGTTGCTAAAATCGTCTCATTGGTGCTGGTTGCACCCTTTAAGGCGGTAATTAACGTATCCGCAGTCAGGTTCAACGCCAAGCTTAAACCAAGGCCGCCCTCCGCCACAGTTTTCACCGCAAAATCATAAGCCGTCTTGGCAACACTGTTCGCCACAATCGCTTTAAGCTGACCTTGAGCACTCACCGTGTCCGTATGAGCCGCAGCCTTGGCGGCTGTTGCGGCTGTTGCGGCATTTTGGTAAGCCGTGTTTTTCGCCTCGGCAATGGCCTTGTCCACCACCTTTTCGGCCAGCACAGCCCGCGCGTTTAGAAGTGCCGATGCCGCATCCGTAGCCAGACCTTCTTTGGTGGTTGCCGTGGCCTTTGCCGTGACCGTCCCGGCCTTGGCGGTATCCAATTTCGCTTGAGCCGTACCGTCCAGATATTCTTGAGCCGCCCGGCTGGCCGCAACCGCATCGCCAATACCAGACGTTGCCGCAACAGAACTGGTTTCGGCCGATTGATCAAGTTTGATAAGATTGTTGAATTTGGCAAGGGCACTTACGTCAAGCCCCACACCGATAACAGACAAGTTAACCGCCGCATCCGCATCGGCTTGAGCCTTTTTTGTTAATTCCGCCGACGAAAATGCAAGGCTTGCTTTGGCCAACATGGTGGCCTCATCGGCTGCTCCGATGGTCTCTTTGGCACGGGTCGCCGTGTCAAAAGCAAAAGTTGATGCCGATTTGGCGTGGGTCATAGCCGTGGCCATGGACGCCGAACCGTTACCAGCCTGAACAGCAACATCAAGCGTATTCATTTTTAACTTAACGTCATTGGCAATGGTGTCGATATCGGTGTACGCGATGCCCGTGCCCGTAAGTTCCGTGGCTATGTTTGCCGAATATTTATTAATGACTTCCGTTTTCGCAGCGGCCAAAATAGACGTGGCATTTCCACCCGCAGCTTTTGCGGCTTTTGCGACACTTAACGTTGTTGTCCACGTTAAGTCTGTGGCTTTAATCGCGGCATTAACAATGGTCGCCATCTTTGCCGCAGAGGTTGTTAACTGAGCGACTGTGTCTTCAAGATAGGCAATAATGGCTGCGTCAACGGCGTGGCCTTTGGCGGCTTCTGCTGCGGCGGCCAAAACCACCTTTGAAAAAGCTGAAGCACTTGCCGACAACGCACCCGCAGCCCCCAAGGCTTTCATCGGGGCCGTCATCACGCTGGCAAGTTCTTGGGCCTGAACGGTGGATAAGCCCACACTTTGTGCCGTGGCAAGGGTGGTGATGGTGTTTGCCGTAGAGCTTAATTTTGATGCCGCAAGAACTTCGACAGCGCCCGCAGATTGGGCCGCAGCCAGAGCATTAGAAGTAATCGGTGTCAAAGGAGCCAAAAGGATGCCGTAATCTGGCCCCGGATCCGGAATCGAAATCGGAGCATCGCCCCCCACCTTCACAAATTCAGGCAGCAAAAACTTTTGAATCTCGAGCTGAGCATTGGCCAAATCAACCCGGTGCTCTGCTGCTTGCAATTGCCCTGCGTTTTGAGCATCTTCTAGGCCTTGCAGAGCCTTTGTCAGCGCGTCTTGGCTTTGGTTGCCGTCAGATGCGGGTGGTGCGGGTGGAATGGGTAAAAAGTTGAGCGCCGGACCAAAGGTGTTGTCAATTTGATCTTGAGACCAGATTTGCGGTGCGGACGGAGCCGCAAACGCACTGGTCATTTGTACCGTTTGACCCGGTTGATTCAACGTCACCACACCGCCTTCGTTGGTGATGGTGATTTCACCAGCAATGGGATTGCCCTCGGCATCGAGTTCTTGCAGCAGCGAGATCGTGCTTTGTTCGCCGTCTTGAGCAATACGGCCCGCGATTTTGGTGCCGCGAATACCGATAGTGCCAACGGGGGTATTCAAAACCATGGCGTCGGGATCGGTTTTGGCGATATCACCACTGATAAAGGAAAACACACCCTGAACCATTTCGGCGCGCATGGCACCCGTTTGCTCAATGGGGTCATAAACCATTTCGCTGATGACCATACGTCCGTCTGGACCCAGCGAAAACGTGGAATTATCTTCAAATGTAATGCCGATGGAACCATCTGCATCGGTGACGATTTCATCGCCTTGGAAAATCTGATCGCCTTCGGCAACGGTTACGCGAGAGCCATCCACGCGAATCACTTCGACTTTGCCTTCAATGGCATCAATTTGACCGATGGGAGCCGTAACACTGCCAACATCAGACGTCGACAGCCCCATCATTTGGGCCGTAACGGAAGAATCCACAACCGGGGCCAACAGGCTATCAACAAATTGCGGGGATAGTTTTGCTCCCGCTGGGGTCACCAAATTCGGTGGCGTCTCAAGTTGAAAATAACCCTGGACCAAAACCTGGGCACCATCCGCGCCAATAAGGATTAAGTCCGGACCCTCGCGAACGAAACGGGCTTGCAACAGCCACGCACCATCCCCCACGACCATGGCATCCGCCACAGCCGCATCATAGACAACAGAAAACGCCTGGTCACGAACATCGCCCGTGCCAACCGTGTCACCGCTGGAAGTACCTTCAGTCCCTTGCTTCATAAAATACTCTTTACAATCTTTAGCCCGCTTACTTTAAAGAGATCTCAGAACACAAATCTTCATTTTTATACAACGTTTTTTAAGCAACGTTTTATGTATTTAATCATATTATTATATTTTATCTCGAATTCTATGTATAGAGAGTAAGTCTCCATAAACATATAGTACAAATGACTTAGAAGAAACATTTTTCTCAGGTTTTTCAAAGCGTCACAATAAGACATGCCCGGCTATGTCCCCCCTATTGGTCCAAGTTTTTTCAACACAAAAAAAACGGCAGACTTGTTGAGCTGCACCCCGAAATCAGGTCTATTTTGGGCGCCATCGGCCAGCCCAGTTCAAGACCAAGGGTTGTGGCAAGAGCCCCCGGGTGGTTTTTTGTCTTACGTTTGGGCGTTCATGAAAGTGGCAAGTTCGATATCTTTGGTGGTGATACCGCCCGCATCATGGGTGCTGAGGCTCACGTTAACGGTGGCATAAACATTGGACCAGTCGGGATGGTGGTTCATTTGTTCGGCTTTTAAGGCGCATGCGGTCATAAAAGCAAAGGCCGCTTTGAAATCGGGAAATTTAAAGGTCTTTTGAACGGTATCGCCGCATTGTGCCCAACCGTCAAGGTCGTCGAGGGCTTGGCGAATTTCAGATGATGTCATCAAAACAGTCATGGCGATTCTCCCTATTGCCTATTGCTCACTATACGTAGGGTGGCAAAGGACACATTCCAAGACTAACGGTTTGAGAAGCGTGAATTAAACCTGGACGCAGTAGCATGAAAAATACCCACCCTTTCAGGAAACGTCTTAATTGCGGGCCCTTTGTCACAAATGCCGTTGAGGGTGACGGTCTTGACCCCGCCCGCCATCGTCTAAGGCTTTGTATTTTGATCGTCCGAGTCTATGCTTCTGTCTGCTTAAATCACAAGGATGCCAAACCATGAAAGCTTATTTTTTGATCGCGTTGTTGGCCTTTAGCCCGCTTGCGCCAACCCCAGCCTTTGCCGCAGAAGGATTCGCCGCAGAAGGATTTAATCGCCAGCAAATGGATGACGCCGCCCGGGCGATGGAAGAAGCCGTGCAAAACCTGACCCGTATCCTTTCCATGGTTCTGCGCTCTATCCCCCAATTTGAAGCCCCCGTCATCCTTCCCAACGGAGACATCCTCATTCGCCGGGTGCATAAGCAACAAAATGAAGAAAACAAACCCGTGGGTGGATCGAAGATTTAAGCGGAACCCGTCATAATCCACATCGCCGTCAACGCATGAACATTCAGGATATGGCTTACTTTTCAAAATTATTTTGCAGCATTAAGTTACAAAGCGTTCTTGAAGCCAATAAAGTGCTTGTCCCATCATAAACTGGGCTGTATATAATCGATTATCATCAGGTTATTGACGGCCCAAAATATGGGCTGGTCGTGATTTGAAGATTGTTTTTTCAATGATTTTTACGGCTCTAACGACTGCCCCGTAAAAAATGCGGGACCTTTCAGCACCCCGTAAGTCATGAAAAAACATTGATGGACAGATGGGTGAGTGGCTGAAACCA
>JAESSV010000076.1 GCA_016763895.1 Magnetovibrio sp.
TCAGCTTGCAGATCAATATAACTGGTTGCCCCATCTCCGCTAAACGCACCTGCTTCTGCTCGTGCCGCAGTGGCTTCAGTGGTTGCTGTTGAGACGGCAGTCTGGATCGATGAAGAAAGACTTGAGGCTTGCGTCAAACCATCTTTGAGGCTGACCAGCATCGGCGACAACAAGCCCGAAACGCTCGCGTCGACACCATCCACCGTGATCGCATTAATGGCCGCCACCACCGTATCAATGGCCGTTGCCGCATCCGCACCCGCCGTATTGCCGGGATTGGCAACAATCGCATTCAAAGTCGCAAGGGCTGCTTTCGAAGCCGTGAAGGCATCACCCAACTGGGTCGCATCCGTTGAATCTTTGCCGTAAGTTTTTGCTTTGCCCAGTGCCGTATCCGCATACATCATCGCATCACGCGCTTGAACCAAAGCCTCGTGACCAGAAGCTTCGGCACTTTGCTTGGCGGATTCTGCGCTCAACGCGGATGTTTCAGCACTTTCGTCTGCCGAACGAATGGCCGCCGTATACGCCGCTTTAATCGCCGCTGCGCTGCCATCAACCGCCAAATTGTATTGAGCATCGGCACTGGTGAACGATTTTGTCGCCGCAGACAGGTCGTGCTTAGCCGCCGCCGCAAAATCTTTGGTCGCCGTATAATTGGCTTCAATTTCAGTGATAAAGTCGCTCGCCGTATCCTTGGCATTGGTAAAGTCTGTTGTTTTGAGCTTGGCCTTCGCCGCGTCTAAAACCGCCGTAATGTCAAACGCCGTTGTCCCACTTAAAGCCAGCCCCAAATTCAAGGACGTGTTTAAATTCAAGATCGCCGTTTCAGCCGAGGTCTGGGCCCCATCCGCATTGGTACTGGCGGTGGTTGCAGCATCTTTAGAATTTGTCGCTTCGTCTTTCGGCAACAAAGCAAGCTGTGTCGGTGTGTTGTTAACCACATTGGCCACGGCTGGATTCGGATTGGCGTTTGCACCGCCGGTGGCATTCACCGCCGTTGCCGTTGCCGTAAATGTGGAACCAGACGTTTTGGGCGTTAAGACAATAACGCCTGTGCCTGAGCCTTCGGATGCCGTCGCCGCAGCACCCGCCGTGGAATTCACGTTGATTTTATCGATCAAAGCCGCCCGGATGTCTGTCAGGGTGTCGCCGGTTTGCGCCGTATAGGCAATGGCTTGGCCCGCCACCGTGATGGTGTAAACATCCTTGGCATCAACGGCGCCGCTTAACGTGACCGATTGAGCCGCAACCGTGGTCACAGACGCATCAAGTTCCGCACGCGCCGCAGCTTCTGCCGCGCGGGCATCCCCGGCCGCTTCAAACGCGGCGTTGTGGGCATCATCCGCGTTGCTTCCGGCCGTGGTGGTCGCCGTTGTTACGTTATCAGACGCGGATTTGGAGGCCAGAACAAAATCAACTTCCACGTTGGCCGCCGTTACTTTAGCAGCCTGTGCGATCGCGGTTTGAGCATTGCTTGCCGCCATGACAGCCGCCGTTTGGGCCAAATCATCCGCGCCGCGCAGATTCGCCGTGGTGGTGGAAACCGTTGCCGTATTGTCGCCGTTGGTGCCGGTCACATCAATGGCATCCACTTCGGTGGTAAACGCCGCGCCTGCATTTTTAGCCGTCAGCGTGATCTCACCCGCAGCCGTGCCCGCCTTGGCCTTGACAACCTGAGCGGCGGAGCCATCCGCATTAATTTTTTCGATCAAAGCCGCACGCACATCTGAAAGATGATCACCGTCTTGTACGGTGTACGTAACAGACGTCCCATCAACCTTGACCGTGTAAACGTCGTTTTTCTGAAGATTTCCGCCGATGGTTACCGAATCAACTTGCGCAACATTGGTCGCACCGCCAAGGTTTGCGACCGTTGCCGCAACCGTTGCCGTGTTGTCCGCCGTGCCACCCGCGTTCACAGCATCCGCCGTGGTGATAAAGCTGTTACCCGCATTTTTTGCGGTCAAAGTGATTTGACCTGATGCCGCACCCGCCTTGGCCTCAACAGCCGAACCAACGGTACCATCACCGTTAATCAAGCTCACCAAAGCATCCCGGATGCCGCTCAGGTTGCCTTCATTTCCCGTAACCTTATAGGTCAGGGCCGTACCGTTGACATTGACGACGTATGTATCTTTGGCTTCGACAGAACCCGCAATCGTCACCGTATCAATTTGCGCCACGCCGCCTGCTGTCGCCGCCGCAGACTGAGCCGCATCCGCCGCAGCCTGAGCGTCCGCACGTGGCGTTGTCGCATTTGGAATGGTCCCCAATGCCACTTTCGCCGCCGTGGCATCGGTTTCGGCATTGCTCGCTTCCGCCGCCGCAGTCGTCAAAGCCGCCTTGGCCTTAACAAGTTCCGCCTTAACGTCTGCAATATCAGATTTGTCTTGTCCGGCTTTGTTTGCATCTGCTGCTGTACTGGCCGCCGTTTTGGCATCATCCGCATTGGCATGCGCCGCGTTTGCAGACGTTTCCGTACTGTTTTTGCCCGAAACCGCTTTTACAACATCAATCTTATCAAAGGCCGTCGTCGCCTTAATGGCTTCTGCGGCCGCACTTGTGGCCGCTTCCACCCCAGAATCATACGCCGCCTGAGCCTCAGCAACCGCCGCTTTCGCCGCTGCATAAGCCGTTTGCGTTTGATCATTGGCTTGTTTTAAAGCCGCAAAAGCTTGCGGAGAAATTGTCGCGGCATTGGCTTGCACAGCCGCGTCATATGTCGCCTGAGCTTCCGTCGCCTTGACTCCGGCCGCATCACTCGAAGATTTCGCCGCCGTTAAACTGGCCGCCGCCGCATTTTTAGCCGACAAGGCCGTTGCAGATGACCCCAGCGCACTTTCATAGGCCGTTTTGGTCGCCGTGGTATCGCCGGATCGCGCCGTTGCCGTAGCCAATGACGAAGCCGCATCTTTATCCGCCGCCGCAGCTTTATCCGAAGCCGCTTGAGCCTGTTCCGACACGGCCTTAAGTTCAGCCTTCGCCGCCGCCAACTGGGCCGCTCCGCGCGCACTTGAATCCGCAGCAGCAGCCGAAGCCTGGGCATCCGCCAAATCACTGCTCGCCGTCGCAGATACCACTGCCGAAGCCGCCGAATCAATCGCCGCTTCAACAGAAGAAATCTTCGCCGTTTGCGCCGCATCCGAAGCGTCTTGGGCCGTAATCAACTCGGGCGGAGCATTTTCGCGGGTATCAGACGTAATGTTATCGCGCGCCGCAGCGTTCGCAATCGCGGTCTTAACCGCCGCAACAACCGCCGCCATTTTCAAGGCCTGAGTGGCATGGGCCGAAAGATCAACGTTCAAAGACAACGTCGTGTTCAAGTCCAAAATCGCTTGTTGAGCCGCCGTTTCCGCCGTGTTCGCATCCGTTGCCGCCGCGCTGGCCCCGGTCGGA
>JAESSV010000077.1 GCA_016763895.1 Magnetovibrio sp.
ACAACATTTATCATTCATCTTCCAATCATGACAGGGGCCAATGAAGCTTAAATAGACACTTACAAATTTTCGGGGTATAATATTGCCCAGAATTGGAGAGCAAAATGGCCGATATTTCCTCGCGGGTAACCCCTCCGCCGCAGCGTGTTGACTTAAGCCAAGCCTGAGATGCAAATGTTGGGCGACGAGCTCAGGAAAGTTTCAGGCTGCGCAACGCTCAACAAGCCCAAAATGAACGCCCCTCGGGTGGTGCGCGCCAAGTCGATACGCGCCAAAACGAAGTGCGCCAAAAAAGCGCCCGCGTAAACGAGGTGCTCCAAAGTGAAGCCCGCCAAGCGGAACGCAATACCCAGGTCAACACCCAGGCCAATACCCGGGCCGATGCTCAGACCAGTGCTCGGGCGAATGCCCAGGCTGATACAAAGTCCTATGCTCCACTCCAAAATCAACAAATTAATTCAGCCGATGCCCGTCGTCAGTCCATTCAACCCACCGGCCTTGCCGCAGAAGAACGGGCCAGAGATCGCCAACAGAGCTCTCAATTGCGCCTAGATACCCTGCCCCCGCAACAAATCATCCAAAATAACACGGCGAATTCTCAAGCGGATAATCCTCCGCCACGCGGTCAAATCGTTGACATTTTAGCCTAATTTAGCGCTATTTTCCCTCGACACGTTTCGCAAACCAGCCGAAACCCAATCAAGATATGCTTTAAGTTTTGTGGACGGCCGTGACGAGCCGCGGGGCGACACACACCACAACCTTGATCATCCCAAGAGCCTCCCTTAACGATATATCGGTTTTTGCTGGCCCGCGTCTTGGTCCATTCAAACACTTGGCCGCTGCCATCCAACACCCCAAAAGGCCCAACGCCTTTTGCATAAAGCCCGACAGGTGTCGTATCGAAAGGGCCTTTGTCATGGGAATTTAGGTTTTCAGCGTTAAATTCATCGCCCCAAGGAAAACGTTGTCCCTTGGCTCCGCGCACGGCTTTTTCCCATTCGACCTCGTCGGGCAATCGCCAAACGTTACCTGTTTTTGTCGACAGCCATGTGGCATAGGCTTGGGCATCTACATGGCTGACCAACACCACGGGATGACCATCGCGGCCTTGTGGTGGGGCGGCGTTCGTCCATGAAAATTTTTGAGTTCGAGAAAGTGGATGAGCGAGGCCATAGCTGGCCCACGTTTTCGCATCAACTTGAGGCACACGATAACCTTGGTCATTCACAAACACCGCATATTGTGAATTGGTGATGAGATTTTTGGTGATGGAAAAGGCTTTGGTGACGACCTCTTGGCGGTCACGTTCGCCTTCATACCATTTCCCTTTACGTGTCACAGCATGCCCATAGGCCAATTCGTCCAACTGATAGGCGGCTTCTCGTTCCGCCCGGTCAGAGCCCATCACAAACGGCCCTGCGGGGATATGAACCAGCGGTGGCGCGACAAATTGTCCCGCCTGAGCAATCCCAGCAAGTAACACCATCACAAAAAAAGATCGGATAAGCGTGAACAGCGACATACGCAAAACCTAAGCCCGGCCCGCCTGTCCGCTAAACGAAGCTTTGGTGGTGGCTCTTTTCAACGAAGCTTCAATGTCTTGAGGCGAAATACGACGGCATTTTACGGCGTCCAACAATTCAATTTCAACCGCTTGCTCTTTGTCCAAATGCAACGACACGGCGTGGCGGATAAAGGCCTTGGTGGCTTGGTCCACAGCCGAACTGGCGGTGGCATTGGACAGCAATTCACGACGGATCATTGGCGGGAATTTCAAAACTTCGATGATCACCAATTTCTTCACCTGCAAGGGGATCATCGGCGTGGCAAAGATGCGGTCCAGGCAAAAACTATAAATGCCAAAATCCAGGCGCCCGGCAACAGACGCGGTAAAATCCACGAAATCGTCAATAAACGTGCCCGAAGCAACCTTGTTTTCGATCATCAAACGCACGGTGCATAAAAATTCACGATACCGTTTGCGGGCGGGATTTAAGTCCTCGCCCAGAACGGCTTCGAGTTCCCGAATCCGCGATTCGCGAAATCCAGATTGCAAAATTTGAGCCGCCCCTTCGCGCACACGGGGGCTTAAGGTTTGGCGTTCAATAAGTTCAAACAGCTCTTCAAAGGATTCTCTGCGGCTGTCGTCTAATTTAGACGCCCGCTGAGCCAAGGGCATAATCGCGGCTCGCCCGACCACTTCATCTCGCGAAAAAATGGCGGCGACGGCTTGAGCATCCTTGGGGATACGAACCTTGGAAGAATGAAAATCATCGGAAATCAAGAACCGGCCATTGCCTTGAAAGGTCAAATAACGGCCCAGTTTTGTGCAACTGACAAAATGATCGGCAAGACGAATGCCCGAAAGAGGACCAACCGTTTGAATGGTTCTAGAATTCAGTTGGGGACCAGCGTCGCCGGGCTGAAAACTCATGTTTATCTCCTTGTTTGCGTTTGGCCCCAAATTATTTTTATCTTTTGTTGGTGAGCATTATGCATCACACTTTGACTTTAACACAGTCCCCTTAAGAAAGCCTTCAACTGCTTTTTCAAGTTTGGCTTTTAAGGGGTATATTTTCAAAACGTCATCGATGCGTTTGTCCAAAAAAACCCAAGTATCTTGGTGATTTTCCGAGCTGTCATCCAACCAATACAACACAGTAGCCGCGTAAACACCGCCCAACAGCGTGCGTTTGGTGTAATAATTAAAATCCGCCGCCCTGTCCCCGGCAAAGTACCAGATGTTGTCGACCGTGGTGTGCGTAATGTGAGCCATTTTCAGGGCATGGGTGGGCAACATTAACAAACCCAGCCCGCGCCGCACGGCTTCTTTGTGAGGCGCTAAAAATTCCAATCTGGCCCGCACCCCAAAAATGATCCGATCGCGCACACGCATGTCATCCAAATTGGCTTTTTCCATGGCGGTTATCATGACACGGTCCGAGATTGTCGCAAAATGAGCAATGGCATCCACGGCCCCGCCCGGAAACAAGCGCCGGGCCGTATTGGCGTCATAACCCGCATCAACAGCCCCCAAAGACAAGGCTTCATAGCCCCAGCCATCAAACGTAACATGGGCGGACGCAGCCAAAACAATGGCATCTTTTTTCGCTTCGCGGCTTGGTTTTTTGCTCATGAAACCCTCAATTACTCTTCTTCATCTTGGAAACTGCGCATCAATTCATCGTTATAGCCAAAGCTTTGCATATTTTCGATCCTTTGAGGATACAATATTCCATCCAAATGGTCACATTCATGTTGCACCAGGCGGGCATGAAAGCCGTGGGCCTCTCGTTCGATCCGATTTCCGTCCAAATCCAGGGCTGAATAGCGAATGTGGTATAACGCGGAACTTCACCCATCATGGACGGAATGGACAAACAGCCTTCCATGGCGGTCTCAACCTCATCGGACAAGGGTTTGATTTATGGATTGATCAGCACCGTCAAAGGCACGCCGTCCCCATCGCCGCCTTCACGGCCATCCCGACCTTCGTCCACGTAAAATATGACAATGCGTTTCGATATGTGAACTTGGGGCGCCGCCAGCCCCGTGCCATTGGCATCCATCATCGTTTCCACCATGTCCGCAACCAATTGGGCCACTTCGGGGGCCGTTGGGTCTTGGACCTCGTCAGCGACGGCCTTCAACACTGGATTTCCCATGCGGGCGATTTTTAACAGAGCCATACTTTTATTCCGATACTTCCAATTCAAACAGCCATGTGATATAACATTGCTTCATTTCATCCCAATGTGGGGTGGAAATCGCTTGGAAGCAAGTCTTCTTGGCATAAACCCAAACTTGAAAGGATGTGATTAACGTGCAAGTTGTCGTCAGAGATAACAACGTTGATCAGGCGCTTAAAGTGTTGAAAAAGAA
>JAESSV010000078.1 GCA_016763895.1 Magnetovibrio sp.
ACTACCACACGCGAAGCTGGCTGGCGGTAAGTTTACCGTATCTTTTGATCGGTGTATTGACGGCGGTGATGAACCAAAGTGATGTGTTGATGCTTGGCACAATGCTGGGCAGTGCTGCGGCGGGATTGTATACGCCGGCGGCCAAACTGGCACAATTGGCGCTTTTCCCTATGCTGGCTATTCGTTCGCGTGCGGCTCCGTTAATGGCACGGCTGTATGCAGAAAATGATCTTAAAGAATTGCAACATCAGATGAACATGACGACAATCGTTTCAACATTGTCGGGTGTGGTGTTGGTGGGGGGACTTATTTTATGTGCGGAACCTTTGTTAAAACTGTTTGGCCCTGATTACGCATCAGCCGCCCCCGTCCTTATTGTCTTAGCTTTGGGCATGTTGGTCTTTGCCATGACGGGAGGCATCGAAGTGTTTTTGATTTTTGGTCCGTTTGAACGTATTACAGTGTTAATTTATGCCTTAGTTGTGGCTTTAAACCTGACCTTAAATTTGATCTTGATTCCAGATTTTGGGGTTATCGGTGCGGCCTATGCGACGGCGATAACGGTCATCGTACGAGGCCTGATTTCAACCTATGTCGTGTGGCAGCGCTCGGGCATAGTGCCGTGGGCTTGGAAACAGAATAAATGACCAGTCAAAGCTTAATCATCGCAGTCATATTGTTGATCTGTATTGTTGGATTTGAAATATGGAGGCGTTATCAGGGGCAAACATTTGGGCTTTTGACCGTTGCCAATGCCGTGTTTGCGTTGAATTTCTGTGTTTCTCCGCTACTCTTAATGCTTCTGCCAGGAACCCGTTTCGAGACGGGACCTTTTGGCCACAAGCTTTTTATGCTGCCCATCGCTGAGACTTTCGGCTTAAGTGGCGATGATTACCTTAAGGCATCAATGATGACGGTCTTTGCCTATGGTGTGATGATCGGCGCCTATACTTTGGTTTTTCGATATAAGCGCTTAGCCCCCTTAGACAGCGCAGCTGTTCGGGTGAAATGGTTGGTGGTTTTAGGGTCTGGACTGGCCTTGTTGGCGATTGTGGCTTTATTTTTGTACAGCGCACAATTTCAAATGGTGTCGTATCCTGCTGCAACCCAATATCATATTGACAATGCGTTTGTGGATCCATTCGGCATTGTTAAAATGATGAAATACGGAGGTCTTGTCCGGGGTGGGCACCTTGATGCTTCTCTGGGGTTCTTACAAGTTATTATCATGTGGGGGGTGCCAGCCATGATGATGTTAAGTACGGCGGCCTTAATGTCAAAGCCAGTCTGGCGCTGGGTCTTGTTTGCCGCCGCGACCATAGCGTGGTTGACTGTTCTGGCCCGCGTTTACCACGCATCGGGACGTAAGGAACTAACCGTGATTTTGACCATGGTCCCATTGGCCATTTTGTTAAGGGTGCGTTCGCTCAAGCTGGCGGTTCTCGGCGGAGGAGCGTTGCTCATCTTTGGTTTTTTAATGGTTCTTGCGCGCTAAAATTTTTTCCCAGAACCGGGCCAGGGCATTGGTGTGATGGTTGATGCGTTGGCCATAAACACCGGTCGCTCGATCTTCTTCCTCTTTAATGAATTTGCTTTTCCTTTCCCGGTGAGTGCGAACACGCTTCAGATCGTGCCCGAAGTCATACATTACCGCTATTTTATCGATGTGCCCCTCGCCATGCTCTATATGTTACCAAGCCTTGGCGGTGTTGATGCGTGGCCAGAAATGATTTCACACATTCATAACAGAACCGTGCCTGCAATGTTACCTTACGACTTGATATCATTTGGTTTTTATAGTGCCGGATTGATCGGTGTCGGAGCAGCGTTTGCGGCTTTAGGAGCTCTTCTTGCCGTATTTGACGCCTGGCTGGCCCCGGGGACAGGTTGGCTTGGGCAAATTTTGCGGGCCGCCTGGATGATGTATCTGCCCTTCCGCATTATGTATGCCGATCCTTATACATCCATGAAAACGGGGTTTGGCTTGATTGTGGGCACTGTTTTGATTTTGATTTTGGCTGAACTGTCCAAGCGGAGAAAAGGGGGGGAACCGTAAAATGCTATATTTAAATCCCACAGCAAGACTTCCCCACAGTTTCGCGATGGCTGATAAATCAAGGGTCTCTTCTTAAAACAAGAGCCACCCTGACAAAGATTATCCGGCCTCAGCCGTTACAAACGGCGTTGTATCGTACAGCCCATAACACAATGGCAACCCCATAACACTAGAGGGAATGTTCGAGTTAAGAGAATATGGCGCTGAGAAACACACGTTCATATTGCGAACAATAGTTGACATAACGCTTATATTTTAGCTACAAAGAGGTTGATTTAAAAGAAGTGCGCTGTGCGAGGTGAGCTTTATTTATGAGAGCAGTGATAAGGACGATCGAAATGCGTACAAAGTCGAATCTAACCGATCGGGCGACATTATCGTTATTGTCGCTGCTTGAAGACGATCATCAAATGACGCAACGTGGGTTGGCGACGCGCATTGGCATTGCCTTGGGCCTCACCAACAGCTTGATCAAACGCGCAGTTCGCAAGGGGTTGGTAAAAGTAAGCCAAGCCCCGGCCAAACGTTTCGCTTATTACATCACACCAAAGGGATTTAACGAAAAGAGCCGTTTGGTGGGTGAGTATTTATCCAGTTCGTTAGAATTTTTTCGTCAGGCACGCGATGAATATACGTCTGTTTGTCAGGACCTGAAAAGTCAAGGGCATCGTCGCATTGTCTTGTTTGGCGCGGGTGAAATTTCTGAAATTGCAACGATGTCGGCGCGTGATTCTGAGGTTGATGTTTTGGCCATCATTCAACTTGGGTCAAATCAAAAGCAACAATCCGAAGTGCCGGTGGTCAGCAATCTTGATGAAATGCTGGCTCTTGATTTTGATGCAGTTGTGATCACCAGTGCGGATACCCCTCAAGATGCCTACAATGTCTTGCGGGAACATTTTAACGACGAACAAATTTTTATGCCCCCTTTGTTGCATGTGTCACGCTTTAAGGCCGAGGAGGACAAACGATGAAATCGTGGTTTGTTGTCCGCTCTAAAACAGGAGCAGAAAGTCGTGTTGAATGGCACCTTAATAATCAGGGGTTTGACGTTTATTTACCCCAATATCAAAAAGAAATTCGCCACGCGCGCAAAACACAAATCGTGTTGCGCCCTGTTTTCCCCGGCTATTTATTTGTCAGCCTGGATGTAGAACAACAACGTTGGCGCGCCATAAACGGCACAATGGGCGTTATAGGGCTTGTTCAATTTGGCGAACGCCCCAGCGCGGTTTCAGATGATGTCGTGAATATTCTTCGTTCAAAGGAAGTGGGTGGCCTTGTCAATATAGCTCCAAACGGCTTGAAAAAAGGCGATATCGTGCGTTTGCGTGAAGGCGCATTTGCGGATCACAACGCTTTGTTGGAAGAACTTTCTGATGCCAAACGGGTGATTTTGTTATTGGACTTGATGGGGCGCAAGGTGCGGGTATCCGCATCGATGGAAACCCTCGCCAAAGTATCGTGAGTGGGTGTTGTAAACCGGATGGGTCTAACGCTTCTTGCCAGAGGTATTCTGTATTTTGAATAAATGCAGGCTGTTTGGACTTTTGCTTGAGCCTTGGCACGGCGGGATAATTTGATGCGAATTTGTGTTCTTGGGGCCGCGAGCAGCGCCCACGTTGTTGCAAGGGCTAAGGTCTTTGCTGATTTGGGTCACGAGGTCACCTTGGTGAGCCCTGCGCAAGGTGATGCACAAGGCCTTGAAACGGTTATCTGTGCGCGAAATGGTCAGAACAGGCTGGCCTGGTTAAAAGACATTTTTGATGCCGTAAAGTGGGCGAATGCTGATATTTACCATGCCCATTATGCAGCGGAACTGACCACGTGGATGGCATCCATTTTGGGCAAACGCCCTTTGGTGATTACCGTCATGGGGGGCGATGTCTTGTTTGACGAGCAAGGATCATTGGGGCCAGTTGGCCGTTGGCTTACGCGCCGCGCACTCTTAAATGCTGATTTGGTGACGGTGAAATCTCCGATGTTGGGGGATGTGGTGGCGTCTTGGGGGGTGCCAAGGGATCGCATTTTGAATACGGTTTGGGGTGTAGATGGCAATGTGTTTGCGCCGGATCGTGACGGGGCTGCACAGCGGCGTAAAGATTGGGGTGTGCGGGCTAAAGATAAAGTCTTGTTCAGCCCCCGCATGTTAAAACCCTTGTATAATCAGGTGTTGATGGTCGAAGCCTTGGTTCATATCCCCAACGCAATTTTGGTTTTGAGCACTTATCAACAAGACCCGACATACCGGGATGAAGTCGAAGCCAAAGTTCGAGACTTGAATGTTGAAGATCGGGTGAAATTTGTGCCCGCCTTGCCGATGATGGATATGGCGGCGAGCTATTCGGCTGCGGATGTGATCTTAAGCTTGCCACCGTCTGATGGCACGCCACAATCGGTGATGGAGGCCATGGCGTGTGG
>JAESSV010000079.1 GCA_016763895.1 Magnetovibrio sp.
GACCAACAAGCCGCGACATTGCTCGCCAATACCCGCCAGTTTGCCGCCGGACACGGCGCCAACAATGCTTTGCTTTGGGGGGCTCGGGGCACGGGGAAAAGCTCTCTGATCAAGGCTGTGCACCAAGTTCTGAATGATGAAGCCCCAACATCCCTGGCCTTGGTGGAAATTCACAGAGAAGACATTCCAACCTTACCCGTCTTGTTGCAAGAGCTGAAAACAAGTTCCCGGCGCATCGTTTTGTTTTGCGATGACCTGTCCTTTGACCAAGACGATTCGGCATATAAATCTTTGAAAGCAGTCCTTGAAGGAGGCTTGGAAGGACGTCCCAGCAACGTCATATTTTATGCAACCTCAAACCGACGCCACCTTATGCCGCGCGACAGCATCGACAACGAACGCTCAACCGCCATCCATCCCGGAGAATCGGTTGAAGAAAAGGTCTCTTTAAGCGATCGTTTCGGCTTGTGGCTAGGCTTTCATAACCTAAATCAAGACACCTATTTTGCAATCGTAAAAGGTTACGCCGACTCGTATGGCCTTAAAATTTCAGACAAAAATATTCGCGCACAATCATTAGAGTGGTCCATGACGCGAGGCGCACGTTCAGGTCATGTCGCATGGCAATTCATTCAAGATTTAGCGGGAAAACAGGGCGTATCCCTAGATTAACTATGGTTTTAACTGGCACAAAAAAGCGATCAGGCTTAAAATAACCAAATATCAAAGTATTAAAAACAATTAAAAACAATTAAAAGGCCAACAAATGGCAAGCATTCTTGCGATTGACGATAACGACTTAGCTCTTGAAACAATTAAAATTATTCTTGAAGAAAATGGACATACCGTCACCACAGCTCAAAGTGGCGATATAGGCCTTGAAATCATTTCTAAACAAAGTTTTGATCTGGTTATTACCGACCTTATCATGCCGGGCAAGGAAGGCATGGAAACCCTTCAGGAAATCAAACGAGATTATCCGGGTACAAAGGTTATCGCTGTTTCGGGTGGTGGGCGTTCTTCGCCAGATATGTACCTGGAAACGGCAAAGGGCCTTGGCGCAGATGCAACCTTAGGCAAACCTTTTGAAGCAAAAGAATTGCTCACAACCATCAAAAACATTCTTAAATAAGTTTGAACGGGCCGCAAACAAGGGCCCGTTGCAGACTTGGATTTAACGTTTCCAGACCATCGACAAGGCGCTCTGGACCTAAGAACACGTCCACAATTTGCCCGGAATAGCGTTCCGCCGTTTCGCGCATCATGCCCATCATAGGCCAACCCCACAAGGCTGATACGGTCACGCCATCTTGAACAAAATAGGGCTCGGTTAAAAAGCTACAACTGATGACGGCTTCGACGGGGCTTCTGTTGGTGGGACTGCCGCCCACCAAATCAATGACCACCGATTGATTGGGCACCATGTCTTTGAGGTGTTGATTGCTGATCAGAAAATTTTTGCCCCGCAAATCTGGAGATTGCTCGGCTCCATTGACGATAATGTCGGCGTCCTTTATCCAAAAATCGATGCGCCCTTTGGCGGTTTGTGCGCGGCCCAACACGTGGACGAACTTGATGCCTTGTGCGAACAGTTCATGCACCGCCCCCTGCCCCACATTGCCATAGCCCAACACGACGGCGTTGGCGTTGGCAATGTTCAAATCGGGTTTGTTGGCTTTCAAAAGATCGATGCCATACCGCGCCCCCGCTTGCCCCGTTTCATGCAAGCATTGAATGCGGCGCAGCCCAAATTCTTCGGGGGGATGAATTTCGCGGTAAGTCGCAACTGCTTTGGGTCCGTGTTCTTTTTCAAATTCATGCAAATCAAACAGATGCGTTCCTTGGGCTTTTAAGGCCTCTAACACACCGTGTTCGTCGGTAAACGTCAGGCTGTCGTAAAAGTACAGGGCCTTGTCGCCAACGACATCAAGTTCGGCAAACGTCAGGTTTGGCTGTAAAATTTTCAAAGAGCGGGGATTGCGGTTTCCGCAACGGCGTATAGCACCGCGCAAGCGTTCGCTCCACCCTATAATGCGGACTCTTAAACCACCGATGGTGTTTTCAGAAAAGAACGGCTTTAAGGCTTCGAACATGGCCACACGGGACAAAATAACTTGATCCGTATTCACCTTGGGCTGTTCGTTGATTTCTTCCATGGCGATGACGTTGATTTTATGGTCTTCAAGCAACTGGGCCCGATTTGGATAAGAATGAAAATGGGCCATACAAAACAAGGTGCACCCTTGGCGCATGTCTTCAATCGAAGCCATGGACGGCCCCTTAAATTTTACGATTAGCTCTTTGTCTTTGTAAATTTGAGCGGAGGTTTGCAAAACGGCACCGTTGTCTGTGTATTCTACGTCCGAAAAGCCAACGCCTTCTCCGGCTCCGTGTTCCACAAAAACCTTAAGCCCGGATTGAACAAGCTTGCCAACATCGCTTGGCACCAAGGCCACCCGACGTTCCAACCCCCCCGGATTTTCGGGGGATTCAATTTCCTTCGTCAAAGCCAAGGATGAAAAAGCCTGGGATGAAAAAGCCTGGGATGATAAATCCTGGGATGATAAATCCTGGGATGATAAAGCCTGGGATGAAAACGCCAGGGATGAAAACGCGGGTGCTTGTTTCGTCATTTTAAGATCCAGCCTCATAAAAATGAGGTCACATTAAATATTTATGGGGGTTAACGGCGTTTGAGCCCTTGCGCAATTCAAAGTGCAGCTGGGGGCTGGTGACCGATCCGGTGGAGCCTACTTTTGAAATATTCTGGCCCCGCATAACTTTATCACCGCGCTTCACCAGCAACGTATCGTTATGAGCATAGGCCGTCACCCAGCCGCCTTTGTGTTTGATCAACAACAAATTACCAAAGCCGCGAATTTCATTTCCGGCATAAGCCACCACACCATTTTCAGAGGCCTTCACAAGGGTTCCGCGCACAGCCGCAATATTAACCCCGTCATTTTGCAGACCTTTTTCCTTGGACCCAAAGCTGGAAATAATTTTACCCTTCAACGGCCAAGAAAACTTGCTCCCGGAACGGGCCGGAGGATTGGGGACTTTGGCCTTGGCGCGCGCGGAAGATTTTCGCCATGAAGAAGCGGACTTTTTGGGCGTCGGTGTTGCCCGAGGTTTAATCCATAGCTTTGAGGTCGAAGAGGATTGAGGCGCAGCCCGGCTTGCCACTTGAATATTTGTTGCCGCGTTGCCGCTTCGCGGAATACGCAATTTTTGACCGGGGAAAATGGTATAGGGCGGACGAATCCCATTGATGCGGGCCAAAGCAAAGGTATCGGCCCGATAACGTTTGGCAATCAACGCAATATATTCACCATTTTGCACCGTATGAATATTGCCCTGAGGCAGCTTAAGGCGTTGTCCAACGTTTAATTCGTAAGGTGGCAATAAATTGTTGGCTTCGATCACATCGCGTGGCGACAATTTATGACGTCTGGCAATGGAATACACCGTATCCCCGCGGCCAACGATAACCGCAGATGCATTGATAAATTGATCAAGGCCAAAAGACCTTGAAACCCGTGGTGCATTCACGGACCGAGGCCCCCGCACGTCGGGTTGAATAGAAGCCCAGCCGCAAGCGGACAGGGAAAAAACGACAAACAGCGCCATCAAACGCGCCATTAAGCGGGAAGAATCGTATTTCATAGGAGCGATTATGACGACAGCGGCGGACTTCATCAATGCTCAGATACCTCGCCTTCGACAAAAGGCACAAAACGCACCCAGCCTAGATCACTGATTTCTGGGCCTTCTGGTGTTCTCACCACTTTAACCAAACGCTGTTCGTGTTGATCATCGCCAACCGGCACCACCATAATTCCGCCCAGACTAAGTTGTTCAATCAGCACCGGAGGAATGTCAATGGCGGCGGCCGTAACGATGATGCGATCAAACGGGGCTTGTTCTGCCCAGCCTTTCGAACCATCGCCAAATTTTGTGGTGATGTTGGGAATACGCAAAGTCTCAAACCGCTTTTCGGCGTCTTCCAACAATCCCTTATGGCGTTCGATGGTATACACACGCCGACACAACGGAGCCAAAACGGCCGCTTGATAGCCCGACCCGGTGCCAATTTCCAAAACCTTGCAGCGATCGGTCAGCTCCAAAGACTGGGTCATCAACGCCACCACA
>JAESSV010000001.1 GCA_016763895.1 Magnetovibrio sp.
ATCAAAATAAAGGGAACAGCATTACCAAACAAGCCAATAAGGAAAAATGTAATCCAGACTTTTCGGTCCAAAGGCAAGTTTTGGCCTTTGAGCTTGAGCCACCCAAACAACAGCACCGCACCGACAACGACGCGCAACATGGCCAACGTTGCGGGCGGCACAACTTCGACGCCCACCTTAATCATGGTAAACGACGAGCTCCAAATCAGAGCCAGCACAAACAACAAGCCTAAATCGCGCGCTAAAGAGTTGGGCATATTAAGACCACCGCAGCGATTATTCGTCTTTACCTTGAGCAGACGTGTCGGGGCCAACTTTCGCAATGTGCATAATGTTGGTTCCGCCTGCGATTCCAAACGGAATACCCGCGACAATCACAATGTCATCGCCATCCAAGGCAAAATCTTCACGTTGTGCAATGCGCACCGATTTGCCCATCATTTCGGTAAAGCTGGACACATCACGGGTGCGGTATGAATGCACACCCCAAGCCAGAACCAGGCGACGCGCAACGTCAAGATTCGGAGTCAGGCCCAAAATCGGAACACTTGGGCGTTCTCTGGAAATACGCAACGTCGTCGATCCGGTGGATGAAAACGATACAATGGCTTGTGCGGAAATGGTGTCGGCACTTTGACGCGCGGATGCCGAAATCGCGTCCGCAGCCGTGGCTTCGGGCAAAGACCGAGCCGCTTCGGTAATTTTGGTGTACAAGCTGTCGCGTTCCACACGATTGATGATGCGATCCATAATGGTTACGGATTCGATGGGATATTCACCAACCGCAGTTTCCGCGGAAAGCATAACAGCGTCCGCGCCATCATAAATCGCCGTGGCGACGTCTGAGGCTTCTGCACGGGTTGGCACCGCAGATGTAATCATAGATTCCAACATCTGGGTCGCAACAACAACCGGTTTCCCCGCAAGGCGGCATGCATTCACGATACGTTTTTGCAACACAGGCACATCTTCGGGCGGCAATTCAACGCCCAAATCACCACGTGCAACCATCACCGCATCGGCCAATTCAACGATGCCATACAAATGATCAATGGCGGAAGGTTTTTCCAATTTGGCCATAATGCCCGCGCGACCTTTGACAATGGCGCGAATTTCTTCGACGTCAGCCGGACGTTGCACAAACGAAAGCGCAACCCAATCGACGCCCATTTCCATGCCGAACTTCAAATCAGCATGATCTTTTTTGGTCATCGCCGAGAGTTCTAAAATCGCGCTGGGAACGTTGACGCCCTTGTTGTTGGATAGCTTTCCACCAATAACGACAATGGTTTCGATAAAGTCTTTGCCGGATTTTTCGACGCGCAAACGAATTTTGCCATCGTCTAACAACAAGTCCATTTCGGGGCGCAGGGCCGCAAAAATTTCCGGATGGGGCATCGGCGCAACGGTTTCATTGCCCAAAGCGTCGGTCAGTTCCAAACGGAACGGCTGTCCGGCTTCCAACATGATGGAGCCATTTTCAAACTTACCCACCCGTAATTTTGGACCTTGCAGATCCATCAACACACCGATGGGGCGACCAAATCGTTTTTCCAATCCGCGAATGATATCACAGCGACTTTTATGATCTTCGTGGGTGCCGTGAGAGAAGTTCAAGCGGAAAATGTCCGCTCCGGCTTCAACCAATTCGGCAATTTCTTCTTCTGAGGATCGTCCAGGCCCTAGCGTGGCGATAATCTTGGCATTTCTTGTACGTTTCATCATGGTCGCAACATACTGCCCTTGTTTACAAAATGCCATCATTTTATGTGCTGATTTACACGGAAAACACACAATTAATTTTATTATCGGAATTTGCCCTGAGAGCCGTTTGCGAAATTGTTCAATATTGCGCTAATATTACGGCCTCGATGATTCTCAGGTGGTAAAGACATGGCCAAGTTATCAAAAGCTTTTATATCCTTGATTTTGGATAAAAAAGCCCGTGAAGCTTTGAAAAACCGACCCCAAGCGCCGACCCCAAGCGCCAAGGCCGGACCGAACACGGCCCTAAATCTTGGCGCAGGCAGGCCCCCTGAGCCTGTTCACGCCAAACCCGTTGACACCCATCCAAGCCCACAAGCCATCCGGGACAGACTTGATCAAGCCGAACAGGAAATGGAAAAAAATAGATCTCCCGAACGCCTGCAATTGATCCAAAGCGCTCTGAAAATTCGCCATGAACAATCAAAACTTCTGGAACAACTCTCAGATGAACAGCGAGAAAAGCTCCAAAGTCTTGCCGTCAAAAGCTTCCTAGGTGGGGAAACGGATTAGCTTTCAAGGCCTTCATTCATCAAAACCCTTGCTATTTAACAAGATTTAACTAGTTTTGTTATACTTTAATATTAGTTGAGAGCTTAATGACCTCATATAAACGTATCTCACGTTTTAAGAGTGAGTTATTTTCGAAATGACATAATACTGATCAAATGAACTCCTAATGAAGGCCGAGACCTAAAATGACCGAGACCTCAGAAGCACTTCACCATGAACTTGCGGGTCTACTTACGTACATTAATCGTGTGCGTGAGGAAATTGCCACAATTTCCCGTCCTGCCGATGAAGAACACCATTTTGATACCATGGCGGATCAATTGGATGCGGTGATTAAAGCAACGGATGATGCGTCCAATACCATAATGGGCTGCGCGGAAAATAATGATGATATCATTACAGAGCTCCGTAAAACAGTAACGGATAAAGTACAGCTCGGTCTTTTGGAAAAAATATCCAACAACGGTATGGACATTATCCAGGCGTGCAGCTTTCAAGATCTCACCAGCCAACGCGTGACCAAGGTTGCTCGGTCCATCACATATGTCGAAGAACGCGTACAGGCGCTGGCCGAAGTGTGGGGCAAAGAAGAAATTGACAAAGTTAATGTTAAAGGCCTTGATAAAACAGAAGATGAAAAACTGCTCAATGGTCCTGCCCTTGATCCCAATGAATCTATTGATCAGGATGCCATTGACGCCCTGTTTGATTAAGCGCTAAACCTCTTATTTTTAAGAACCCTGCCTTTTCGGCGGGGTTTTTGTTTTATTAGCCCCCGGGGGCGTGGTAATGTCCGGCCTCAACAACATCTAAATCCGGGGACACACATGATTCGTTTTACATACGCCTTTATGGCGCTCTTTTTAGGAACACTTCTTATGACCGATACAGCACATGCCCAAACCTTAGAAGACACGTTGTATCTTGACCTGAAAGATGGCCGTGTTGTTATTGATTTACGTCCAGATTTAGCCCCCAAACACGTCGCACGTATCAAACAGCTCGTGCGGGAAGGTTTTTATGACGGCTTGACGTTTCACCGTGTCCTTGATGGTTTTATGGCCCAAGGTGGTGACCCTGAGGGCACCGGAATGGGTGGGTCAGGTCAAAACTTGCCCGCTGAATTTTCTCAAGAACCCTTTGTTCGTGGCATATTGGGCATGGCCCGGTCCTCAGACATCAACAGCGCAGATTCACAGTTTTTCATCATGTTTGA
>JAESSV010000080.1 GCA_016763895.1 Magnetovibrio sp.
CGAAAGGCTCCAACCATCTTAGAGGTCACCATGGTCACCCCCGGTTTGTGAACACCCCGACACGTCATGCATTGGTGAGCGGCCTCAAGAATGACCGCGACTCCTTCGGGTTGAAGGACGTCATTGATGGCATTGGCGATTTGAGCTGTCATTTTTTCTTGGATTTGCAAGCGTTGGGCATAAAGTTCCACCACCCGGGCCAGTTTTGAAATGCCGACCACACGCGTGTTGGGCAAATACGCCACATGCGCTTTGCCAATGATGCCCGCGATGTGGTGTTCACAGTGGGACTCGAAACGAATGTCTTTCAACAGAACCATTTCGTCATAGCCTTCGACTTCTTCAAAAGTGCGTTTGAGGATGTCTTCGGGATCAGAGTTATAACCCTTGAAATATTCCTCGTAAGCGCGCACCACGCGGGCCGGTGTGTCAACAAGACCTTCGCGGGTGGGATCATCCCCAGCCCATTGGATCAAGGTGCGTACGGCTTCTTCGGCTTTGGCACGATCCGGGCGTTGGTTCTTTGGATGAACCACATTAATTTTCGGCGGCGTTGTCATGATTATTAATCCTTAGTCTGGTGTCCATCATTCGGTGAACGGCTTAACCCGCACGGGGCGCCAGGGGAATTGTTCTGGTGAGTTATGAGTGAAAACGCTTTAGAGCGTCAGGAGAATCTAGGGAAAAGACCGGGATTGAAGCCATAAAGCGTTCGCCGGCTTCCGTTTCCATCACGTAATGCCCATGCATCATTCCTGATGCCGTGGTTAACGGTGTGCCGCTGGAATAATCAAAGCAATCGCCCGGGCCAAGCACGGGTTGTTCGCCAACCACACCATCGCCGGTGACTTCTTGTACAATGCCATGCTCGTCGGTGATGTGCCAATAGCGGCTTTTGAGCTGAACCGTTTCAGACCCCAAATTTTCGATGCTCACATGATAAGCCCAAACATAACGATGATCCGCAGGGGCGCTGTGTTCGACGAGGAACTCAGGCTCCACGGAAATGGAAATAGATCGGGTGGTCAGGGCATAAACGCCATTGGGCTGGGTTGGAGGCTGGTTCGGGGGCTGGGTCGGAGGATTTTCCACAGGATGCAGGCCTTTTCTTGATCTTATATATCTTAGAAGTAGTCGTTAAACCAGAAAAGTCCAGCAAATAGCATAAAAATGATGCCTACGCCGAACAAGAGGCCCCGCCAAGAACACAGAATTTAGCGCAATGTGGATGGTTCAGTTGCACATCACCAGCCGCTTGACTTAAGGTTTCACCAAGATCAAAGGCCGTGTCATAGGGCAAAAGCGTGCATGGGGTCACCTTTGCGCTTTGATCCCCCTTGCGCAACACCACCATACGCGATGATGCACACATTTGCGCATCCGGGCGCACGCCCAAAATATCCCAACACGCCGTGGTGATTTCAGGCACGTCTTGGGTATCGTCCATTTCGGGAAACAACACCAAATGTTCCAGATTGTAAGCATCAATCGCCAACCCCCAAGCATCAAACAAAGCTTGATAGCCCTTGCGGCTGGTTATTTCGTTTTCATGCCACAAGGTGCGCCCGGCGATATTGATTTGAAAGCCGTGTTCCATCAACCACTTTACGCCGGATTCCATCGCTCCCCAGGTGTTTTCGCCGCGTTCTTGTTCGTGTAATTTTTGGCTGAAGTGATCTATGGACACGCGAAACGTAAGCGCCTCTGTCCCGTGGTGCTTTTTCAAGTCCAGCAAATCTTGATATTTTTGCCCCAGCGGCTTCATGGCATTGGTGAGCACCAAGACTTGAAAGTCGCGTTTTAAAGTCAGGTCCAAAATAGCCAGAAAATCAGGGTTCATAAACGGCTCGCCGCCCGTAAAGCCAATGGACCGGGTGGGCAGGTTGTCCCGTTTAATTTCAGTGAGAAAATCGACCACATCTTGGCGACGAAGATACGCCAAATCATCTTTGACCGGGCTTGATTCCATATAACAATGCGCACATGTGATGTTGCACAGGCTCCCGGTGTTGAACCACAAGGTATCAAGTTGACCTAACGCCACCGACGCTCTGGGTTCACCCTTGGCGGTGGTATAGGGGTCACAAAATTTATGAGCATTCAGGGAAAGATGATCGTGTGCGCCTTCTGGCATGTGAGCCTCCAACAAATATTGTAAGGTTTCTCGTTCTTTCGCACAAGAGCGTTACATGGTTACAAGAAATCTTGCAAAATGAATGCGTTGTGTTTTATGCAAACATATATTCTTAATTTTACGCCCGTCTTTGCTGGATGCTTTTTTCTTGAATCGTCGACATAATTCCCCCAACATGAGTGTTGTTAATTGGATATAGGTCCTTCTGTATAAAATAAAAAAAAGGGGTGGTTGTTATGAGCCAAATACTTTGGAATGACAGTTATAGTGCAGGTCTTGGCGAACTGGATGATGACCACCATCGCTTGTTTGATGTTATAAATAAAATGGATGCCGCCATTGAGGCCGGAAACGGTAAAGACGTCATGGCTGACATCCTCAATGACATGCTTGAACACACCGCGCATCATTTCCCCCACGAAGAACAATTGATGGCTCAGTTTAACTTTCCCAAGCTGCACGAACATCAAGCGATGCACGCCAAAGCCACCGAAGTGCTCAATGAAATGAAGGAACAGCTTGAAAACAACTCCCCGGATCTAACCCCTGCAAAATTATCGCACTTTTTGTCGTTTTGGTTTGGCACGCACTTTTTAACGGAAGATGCCAAATTCAAACGTCACCTGTTTGAAATTGGGGAAGGCGATGCGGTCAAAAAAGGCGGCGTTGGTTTCGACCGGGTTTTGGATTCCATCAAAGTATCTGTGCGGATCACGCTTGTGGCCATGGTGCCCTTGCTTGCGATGATTTATTTTTCCAGCGCGACGTTGCTTGAACGCCGCGACACCGTTGCCGAAATGGATGTGGTTCAGTCCTTGGCCGTTTTGGCTCCAGAAATCAGCGCCGTTGTGCATGAAATGCAAAAAGAACGGGGTATGTCGGCGGGCTTTATCGGTTCAAAAGGCAAAAAATTCAAAGACTCTTTGCCGCAACAACGCAAAGACACCCTTGTTAAGCTGAATATTATACGCGAAGCCCTTGGTAATTTTGACGCTGCGGCGATTAGCGTTGGATTGGACAACAAGGTTAAAGCGGCTCTGGTGGCTCTGGCTGAACTGCCGGCCAAACGTAAAAATGTCAGCAATTTCAGCTTTACGATCCCGCAAATGGCGCATTATTACACACCGACCATTGCTAGATTATTGTCCATTGTCGAAGAAATAGGCGTGTTAAGCACGAACGTCGACGTCACGAAAACCGTCGTTGCCTATACCAGTCTCATGCAAGGTAAAGAACGTGCCGGCATTGAACGTGCCATGGGTGCTGGTGGTTTTGGGGCGGGTAAATTCAAACCTGCTATTTATCAAAAGTTTGTGAGCCTCATCGCCCAACAAAAAACTTTTTTCGGCGCCTTTAATCTTTACGCGGAACAACCGCAAAAAGATTTCTTGAAGAAAACCATGAGCGGCCCAATCATTGACGAAGTTGATCGGATGCGCAAAATCGCGTTGGCCAATCCACAAACAAACTCCACGGCAGGAATCAGCGGCGGCGAATGGTTTGGCGCCATCACCAAAAAAATTGACCTGATGAAACAGGTTGAAGACAACATTGCGATCCGCTTGCAAGGCCAGGCTCATGAGATTCGCAATGCGGCTCAATCCGCGTTGACCTTTGAACTTATTTTGGTTGGCGTGCTGTTGGGGGTGATCTTGTTGATGGTGATCTTGACGGTGCGCAGCATCACCATGCCGTTGAACATTCTGACCAACACGGCGATTAATATTGCCGATGGGGATTTGGATTCGGTGGTGACTGTGATTTACAAGAAAGATGAAATCGGTCAGATGGCCCGTGCGGTTCAAGTCTTTAAAGACAGTGCCATGCGGGTTCAAGCGATGACGGCTGAACAGGAATCAGCGCGAAAATTATCCGTTCAGGATCGGACCATTTTGATGAACAAAATGGCCGATAATTTTCATCAAAATGTCGGTGGCGTGGTCCAAACCGTTTCGTCCGCGTCTACCGAAATGCAATCTTCTGCCGAAGGTCTTTCTGCGACGGCTGAAGAAACCAGTGCTCAGTC
>JAESSV010000081.1 GCA_016763895.1 Magnetovibrio sp.
AGAATCCTATGCAAACCGTGCCCCAGACGGCATGACGCTTTTAATTACGGATGAACCTTACCGGGCCTTTGCGCGGGTGGCTCAAGCGTTTTACCCCAAATCAGGATTTTCCCATGACCCCGAGCCGTTTGTTCATGCCGCAGCCCATATTGATCCAACAGCCACCTTGGGGATAGGGTGTCGCGTTGAGGCTGGCGCCGTTATTGATGAGAATGTGGAAATTGGGGATTATTGTTCCATTGGTGCGAATGTGACGTTGGGACAAGGTGTGATTTTGGGGGATCGGTGCTGTATTGGGGCCAATGCTTCTGTACAATTTGCCATAATAGGGCAACGATGTGTCATTCACCCGGGGGCTCGTATTGGTCAAGATGGATTTGGTTTTGCTCCGGGAGCCGAGCATTTGAAAGTTCCTCAATTGGGGATCGTGCGTCTTGAGGATGATGTTGATATTGGGGCCAATTCTTGTGTCGATCGCGGCACCGGACCCGATACGGTTATAAAATCAGGAACCAAAATTGATAACATGGTTCAGATTGCCCATAATGTTGTTGTTGGCAAAGGATGCTTATTCCCTGCACAAAGCGGTATTTCGGGCAGCACCAAACTTGGAAATTATGTCATGATGGGCGGAGGTGTTAGTTTGGCGGGGCACTTGACCATCGGTGACGGAGCCCGCATCGCTGCGGTCAGTGGCGTCATGCGGAATGTCGGACCCGGGGAAACCGTTGCCGGGTCACCCGCTTTTCCTGCCAAAGAATATTGGCGCCAGCTGGCAACGCTGAGACGTCTTTCTAAACCCAAAAAGGGGGCCTGAACCTTGAGTTCCAATGATTTTCTTGATGTAAACCGGATTATGGAAATGATCCCCCATCGTTACCCATTTTTGATGATTGATCGTGTGAAAGATATCGTCAAAGGGAAAAGCGCTGTCGGTATTAAAAATGTGACGGCTTCTGAACCCCATTTTCAGGGGCATTTTCCTGATCACCCCATTATGCCGGGCGTCTTGATTGTCGAAGCCATGGCACAGACATCTGCTGTGTTGGTTGTCGATACTTTGGGTGAAGAATCTGAAGGAAAGCTGGTGTATTTCATGTCCGTTGAAAACGCCCGTTTTCGTCGGCCTGTTGTTCCCGGCCATACCCTTGAAATCACCGTGACGCAAATTCAATCTCGTCGCAATATTTTCAAATTCAAAGGTGTGGCTGTTGCGGATGGCAATGTTATGGCCGAAGCCGTATTTTCCGCAATGATTATGGATCGATAAAATGAGTTCTATTCACCCCACAGCTATTATCGAAAATGGTGCCACGTTGGGTCAAAATGTATCTGTGGGTCCGTATTCCATTGTCGGTGCAGACGTGACGTTGGGCAATGGTGTAACGTTGGACAGCCATGTGGTGGTCAGCGGGCAAACATCCATTGGCGACAATACCCGTATTTTTCCTTTCGCATCGATTGGATCGCAACCCCAAGACCTTAAATTTGGCGGTGAGGTCTCGCGTCTTGAAATTGGCTGTAACAATGTCATTCGGGAACACGTGACAATGAACCCGGGCACCGAAGGTGGGGGCTTGTTAACCAAGGTCGGGAACAATTGCTTGTTTATGGTTGGGGCTCACGTTGCACATGATTGCATGATTTCTGATCATGTCATTTTGGTGAACAATGCAACCTTGGCCGGGCATGTCGAAATTGGCGAATTTGCGATTATTGGCGGCTTAAGCGCCGTTCATCAATTCGTGCGCATCGGTAAACACGCCATGCTAGGCGGCATGAGCGGTGTTGAAAATGACGTTATTCCTTATGCGACGGTGACGGGGAATCGGGCTCATTTGGCCGGGTTGAATCTTGTCGGTTTGCGGCGCCGGGGGTTTAAGCGTGATGTCATTCATGGCATGCGCAATGCTTACCGTTTGTTGTTTGCCCAAGAAGGCACCATGGAAGAACGCGTCAAGGACGTTGCCGAAATGTTTAAAGATGTTGAGCCTGTGATGGAAATTGTTGGTTTCATTTCTTCGACCAGTTCGCGGTCCGTTTGCCAGCCAAAAATAGAAGACGTTGCTTAAGCAGGGCAAGCTTGGGATTCTTGCGGGCGGGGGAGAATTGCCTCGATTGTTGATCCGATCGTGTCGAGAGACTGAGCGCCCCGTCTTTGTCATCGCCCTCACAGGTCAATGCGATCTTGAAACCGTTGTGGGGGTTGACCATGCGTGGGTGCCGATTGGCAAGGCTGGCCGGTCTATTAAGCTGCTTAAGGCGAACCATGTGGAACAGGTGGTGATGGCCGGTAACGTCACGAAACCGACCCTTTTACAATTGATGCCAGATGCCAAAACCCTGAAATTTATTGCCGGGGGGTTGCTGAACAAGGGTGATGACGGTTTGTTAAGCGCCATTGTTCAAGATCTGGAAACCAATGACGGCTTCACGTTCATTGGCGTTCATGACGTTTTGCCGGACCTGTTAACACCCGCTGGGGTGTTGGGTAAAATACAGCCCTCAAAGACCGACCAACAGGCCCTGACATTGGCTGTGAAAGCCGCGCTAGATCTGGGCGCAAAGGATTTAGGACAAGCCGCTGTGGCGACGCCTGAAAATATCGTTGCGCTTGAGGATCGTTCTGGAACCGATGCTATGTTAAAGCGGTTGGTTGATCCTGCGGAAGCGGTTGGCGGCGTGTTGGCAAAGATGTGCAAACCGGATCAAGAAAAACGGGCCGATCTGCCCACCATTGGCGTGATTACGGTGGAACATGCAAAGCGGGCTGGTTTAAGCGGAATTGCCCTGCAAGCCACGGCTTCATTGATCATTGACCGCCCCGCCGTGATTAAGGCTGTGGATGAGGCCGGATTGTTCCTGATAGGAGTGCCATCATGAATAAACCTTTGATTTTCCTGATTGCGGGCGAAAATTCCGGAGATCTGTTGGGTGCAAACTTGATGAAATCCATTACGGCCAAAGCCAAAGATACCGTTCGGTTTAGCGGCGTTGGTGGGCCGGAAATGATCAAAGCCGGCCTAACAACCCTGTTCCCCATGGAAGACTTGGCCGTGATGGGCGTGTTCGAAGTGGTGCCGCGTTTGCCATTGTTGCTAAAACGGATCAATCAAACTGCTTATGAAGTTGAACGCCTGGGCGTGGATGTTTTGGTGACCATTGATGCCCCGGATTTTTGTTTTCGCGTGCTTAAGAAACTGCGCTCTAAAGGCGTGAAAGTTCCGGCCGTTCATTACGTTGCTCCCAGCGTTTGGGCGTGGCGTCCGGGACGGGCAAA
>JAESSV010000082.1 GCA_016763895.1 Magnetovibrio sp.
GCACCCAACCAAACCAAAAATTTGCTAGCCGAGCGTTCGCAAGGTATGGGACATAGCCCCTTAACTTCGACACCGAAGACTGAAAACTATTCAGGCCCGGGAAGTATTGGAGGCTATGATGCGAAGGGCAGTTATCAAACCGGGCACAACAAAAATGGTTCACCCACGGGCGGCTCAAAGCTTGACAAACATGACCGTGAAATCGGCGCTTACGGTCAGTTCACCCGAGACGTGGTGGGACGTGGCGACGGGTCCGCAGCGGCGGGCAATACCCGGGTGATTTGTACCGAACTGGTGCGTCGGGGATTGATGGATGCCAAACTGCAACGCTTGGATGCGGTGTTTACTATTGCACGACTATCCAATACCACGGTGCGTGGCTATCATGTTCTTGCCGTGCCGTATGTGCGGTTGATGAAACGCTCAAATCTGGCGACGCACATGATTGAACCCATCGCCCGTTGGCGCGCCGAAGACGTCGCCTATAAAATGGACGCCCGCCCGCGCCCGAATTTAAAAGGCAGGCTGGTGCGCATAATTTTAGAGCCCATCTGTTGGCTGGTCGGAAGAGTAGTTGAAATCCTGCCCGGTGACGAAACCCGCTTTCATCCCTTTTCACAAATGAAGAGGTAAAGTGCAAGGGGGGAGGTGTTCCCTGGACGTTGGAACCATCACCACCGATTTCAATTCCACCTCGAATATCAAGGAATGATCAATCTAGGCTGACCCCCGTTGGAAATTATTCCATCACGGTGGAGTAAAGACGAAGCCGCTAATGGTACGTATATCCGTGTTCCATCAAGAATGATTTGAAGACCAAGTCTAGCTTTATGACATCTTCAAAAACCCAAGAAACCAATTCATTATATAAACGTTCTCGTTCCAATTCGACGTGACCAATGTTTAGGGCTATTTTCCTCAGGTCTTCGAGCTTCAGCAAGAGCTTGTCATGGTCATCTTGATGTTTTTCATAGCCGTCAAAATTTACCTCCGACAAGGTTTCTATTTCGCGCTTAAAATGAAGGTTCGCAAAAATAGAAAAATCATTGAAAAGAACGCCAACCGCATCAAAATTATCCAAGGAAAGCTGACTTTATATTTGATTAATGAGATCAATAAAAGTTTGGTGATCACTGTCGATTGTTGGATGACCAATAATCAATCCATTGGGAAGTTTTAGTTTCCCATCCTTTGGATCAACCTCATTAAACAATGAGTCTTGTTGTTTGATCCAGTCTCTAAGCTTATGAGAAAGTTGAAAGTGTTTATTGCCTCTTTCAATAAGAGCCTTCGTTAATAATTTGCCTTGAAAATGATGCGCACAACAAGATTTAAAAATATTTTCTCCAGAACAAATTTTTAAATTACAGATGCCCGCGGAACCTTGGCTTTCTCTCCAGACATGGATAGCGGCTTCAAATTTATCCTGTGTTAAAAGCTTTATCGCTTCTTGTTCACTTGGATTTCTAAGCGAATTTGATGGGTTAATTAGAACATCAAAAATGAGAAGGTGTTGATGTAAGGTTTCTGACAAAATATTATAACTTGTTTTCAGATCTTTTAAATTTGAGCCAATTTCTGTCTTTAATTTAGAAATAGAGTGAAGAATTTCCTTATGGACAGCTTGATGGGATTCAAGTTGGGGCATATTTGTTTTTGAAAGGATGTTTTCTTCATTGATAAAGTGTTGGCCCATATCCGTTAAAAAGCTATCAAGGCTTGATTCAAGATACGATTGGGAAACATCTCGCGCAATCGCGTACCCTATTTTTTGAAATTTGACATACAGGTCTTCATGTTCTTCATCGATATGGGACAAGCCAGTTTGAAAAAATCCATCAGCAGAAAACATCGCGACCCCTATGCTTTAGTTGTACATACTAAAGTTTAAACTTGAGGAAGTCTAGCGGTAATGCCGCATAAGTTAGATAGTCTTAATTGAACCAAAACATGAACGAATTGGGCCTTGAAACCCTTCAAAGGCCTAGAGTAAAATTGTAAGGTAAACCGCCGAATATACAAGGTTGGAAACCGAGTAAAACCTAAAAGGACCAAGAAAATGGCGACATATGAATGTGATGTTTGTGGCATGAGCGTAAACGCAACCTGTGGCAAAGACATGACGTATTCAGGCCCTGATTAGGACTTAAACATGTGCGGTTATGTTTATATTCTCGGCAGTCTGGGGGCCGGAGGGCCCAGAACGTACGTCGGTTGGACCAACAATCTAGACGCCCGCCTCGCCGCCCACAATTCCGGTCGCGGAGCAAAATCCACCCGTGGTCGCACATGGACCCTGCTTTACGGCGAACGTTTTGCCACCCGCAACGCCGCCATGAGCCGCGAATGGCACCTTAAACGCGACCGAAAATTCAGAAAATTAGTTTTGTCAGAATTTGTAGAGACCTAGCGCGGCCCCCATGCCGGCGCTCACCACGATAACACCCAACACGTCCAACATCGACGGCACTTCGCCCAACACCGGATAAGCCAACACCACGGCGATACTGGGCACAAGGGCCGCAAATACCGCCGCCTTTGCGGCCCCAAGTTCAACGATGGACCGGGAATAAAATAACAGCCCAAAAATAGACGCGAACACGCCTTGAAAAAGGCCTTGAATCAAGACACCTGGCGTCGGAAACATGAACATGTCTGGACCCACCCACACCATATAAACGGGCAAGTATAAAACCATAGAAATCACCGCCACCAATGCCGTGGCTTGTAAAGGGTCGGTTGACCAAGCCTTGCTTAGAACGGTGTAGCTGGCCCACAATGCACCCCCACAGACAAACATAAGGTCCCCCCGTAATCCTTCTTGACCAAAATTTTCCCAGCCAATTATGATCCCCCCCATCACCACAATGCTCAGGCCAAGCAAACGCGAACGGGTCAGGGTTTCCCCTAAAAACAAACGACTGCCCAGAACGGAAAACACCAACATGGAACTTGGCCCAATGACACCCGCATGTGCTGCAGGAGCGTAAGATAAGCCCCCCACCATCACCAACACATAGGGAACGCCGGCTCCGGCGCACAATAAAATTGCCCGCCCCCAGCCTAACCCGGCGGTTCCTTTTCGCATCACCAACGGCAACAAAATCACGCCTGATATGGTAAAACGCAGGGCTGTAATATCCATAGCCCCCAAATGTTCGTTAACACCCAGTTGCGATAATACGGGCCAAGCCCCCCACACCAGGGCCGCCGCTAATCCATAACCAATACCAACACCCATGGACGTCTCTGCGCGGGTACGGTCTTCTATGTTCATGCTTTTTCCTCCTATGTTAGAGAGATAAAGTATATGCTAGGCATGTTCGCAGAAACCTTCGAAATTACGTACTTTACGCCTTAATTGTGCAATTTCCTGGAGAAATGAGATGAAAAGCAGCGATATTGACGATTTTGATGTGTCTATCCTCAAATGCATGCAAAAGAATGTTCGCCTAACGTCCGAAGACATTTCAGCCACGGTTCGTCTGTCCGCAACGGCCTGTCAACGGCGCATCAAACGCATGCGACAAAGCGGTGCAATACAGTCAGAAATCGCCGTCATTTCTCCGGACGCGGTGGGAGGACGGGTCACCATGATGGTTCAAGTCGCCCTCAAACGCGGTGGCGGCGACATCATTGATAGCTTCCGCCGCGACATTGCCACCATCGAAGAAGTCCAACAATGCTATTACGTGCTTGGCGATTACGATTTTGTCCTCATCGTCACCGCCAAAGACATGACCGCCTACGACCGCCTCACACGCCGCCTATTTTTCAACAACACCAACATCCAAAAGTTCCACACCACCGTGGCCTTGGAAAATGTAAAAGTGGGGTTGGCCATTGGGTTGTAAGCCTAGGGCGTCTTATTCACGCTCGCTTAGCGGGCTTGGCGGGCTTGGGCTTTGAGGCTCCAACGTTTGTGGTGTCGTTCAAATCTATCTTATCTGGAGATTCCGTAGGCACATACAGCGGCCAATTGACACAAACCCATAAAACGTAATGTTATACATTGAACTTATCGTTTTAAGGGAGTTTTTTTGTGGGGACAGTGTTTGGATTTGGCGTTGCAGTTTTGTTGATTTTGGGCGGTTTTTTGATGGCAAAAAAGGCGGCTAAAGAACTTAAGGCGACCCATAAGCATGAAAAATCAGCGATAGGTAACGCGTGGAAGGTGATTTTCTTTGGCCTTGGTGTTTCTTTTGCGGGATTTTGTTTATTTGCCGGGATGCTTATTTCCTTGGAAACCACACCCTAAGAAATCGCTGCTGAAAAAGAAGCCGCGTGCCGGAAGGGTCTGAAGTTCTAGGCGGCTCACAATTTATAAAGTTCAATTATAGATTGTGTTACCCCTATTCAAAATTGGCAAGGTTTGATTATGAATGGACGGATGGATTTCTTGAACAAAAGCTGTCTACGTTCTTGTGGGTTGATGCTGACAAAGGCATCGATCGCTATTTGGGCGATAAGATACAAATACAAGATGGGGGGCGACGCGGCACCATGATGGTTCAAGTCGGCCTCAAACGCGGTGGCGATTACGATTTTGTCCTCATCGTCACCGCCAAGGACATGACCGCCTACGACCGCCTCACACGCCGCATATTTTTCAACACCACCAACATCCAAAAGATCCACACCACCGTGGCCTTGGAAAATATAAGTGTGTGGTTCCTGTTTTTCGTCTTGCTAGGAAAACAAGCAATCATCCAAGAACACTTGGCGAGAATAACGAGCTTGATACATCTTCTAAAGCGTGCAACTAATTGCGTGACATGAACTCTTGCGAAATGAAAATTAACAATATGTCCCTTAATCAACGCTCAAGATGTGATCTAAGAAGCTTTGCCGCCAAATTAATTTTTTCCTTTTTTTCTTTAAGCCTTACGGCCTGCGCAGTTCCGAACCAAGCTCCACAGAAAACTGAAGTTTTGAGCCAAGCCGTCTCCCCACAAAAACAGCCGAAAAGCTTCCCGGCTAGCGCTTCAAAAAACTTAAAACGAAAAATAGCCATTGGACGGTTCACCAATGAAACGCGTTACGGACGGACTTTTTTGCGCGATGGGGCCGCAGATCCGCTGGGCAAGCAAGCTTCCGACATGTTGGCCAGTCGATTGGTCGATTCTGGGTCCTTTCTTGTTTTTGAACGCACAGATCTTGATAAATTACAGCTTGAACAAGGTATTACAGGACAATCGAACCTCATTGGTGTTGACACTTTAATTTTAGGGTCCGTGACTGAATTTGGAAGAAATACAGTTGGTAAATCCGGCTTCTTTAGCTCTACGCTCCGCCAAGTCGTCCATGCAAAAATTGAAATACGGCTCGCAGATCCAAAAACGGGGCACGTCTTCTTTTCCGCGGCGGGGCAAGGCGAGGCGACCAATGAAGCCAGCGATAATTTCGGTTTTGGCTCCCGTGCCGACTACGATGCCAGCCTTAATGACAAAGCGATTGGCGCGGCTATTTCGGATGTGATGAACAGCCTGGTCTCAAAATTAGACGAGAAACAGTGGCGTACGGATATCCTAAAAATCGCAGGATCACAGGTTTACATCAGTGGCGGTGAACGCCAAGGCTTGAAAATTGGGGATAAACTCGTCGTAATGAAAGAAGGCGAAAAAGTCAAAAGTGGTCAAACCGGTTTTGTCATCACGCTTCCCTCAAGCCAAGTTGCCACCCTTGAAATTGTCTCTGTATTTGGCACAAATGAAACGGATGAAGGCTCAGTCTGTAGAATACTCAGCGGCACCTTGCCAGATGATCAACAGGCCTTTTATGTTACTGAACTGAAGGATTAAGCCTTATGAAAAACATTATGATTATGGCCTTCGCGGGGCTGATTTTGATCGGCTGCGCAAATCCAATTGAACACCTTGAAACAACGGATGGACGACCGTCTATCGTTCTGCAAGGTGCACCTTCAAATGCAGGCGTGTATATCGATGGGAAATATATTGGCAGAGCATCTGACTACACATCAAAGGCAATTATCATTGAAAATGGAACGCATACTGTAACCGTAACGGAAAACGGAAATGATCTTTTATCTCAAAAAATATTTGTGAGCGGATCGGGGACCAAAACGCTCACAGTCCCAACAGGTAAATAGCCATGAATTTAAAAACAACTGCACTCGTCATCGCAATAACGCTTCTCACCGGATGCGCCCGTCCCGGGCTGTATAACTGGGGAGGGTATAGCAATTCGATGTATACCTTTTATAAAAACCCTGAGCAAAAGATGCAATTTACCGACACGCTCTTGTCCGTCATCAACACCAATGAAGCTGCGGGTAAAACCGTTCCGCCTGGGATTTATGCAGAATATGGATACATGATGTTGGAAACCGGGCAAATGCCGGATGCCGTTATCTATTTCAACAAGGAATCTAAAGCTTGGCCGGAAGCAAAACCCTTTATGGAAACAATGGTTAAGCTTGCAAAGGGTCACCCCAAAAGCACCTCTTCAAAAGCTCCCATCGGGGCCGCAGATGTAGATTTAATCCAAAAGGGAGGATGATCCATGGTTGTTCGTTTAATCTCGTTATTGTCGATACTGTTTCTCGCCACGGCTTGCCTGCAAACGGTGCCCAAAGACTATGCCAGCTTTCGGAACGCAGATCCAAAATCTCTCTTAATCGTACCGGCCGTCAATCGTAGCCTTGAGGTTACGGCCCCGGATTATTTCCTTGCAACCATCAGCCGCCCGCTCGCCGAACGTGGATATTACGTTTTCCCCGTTTATTTGGTCAAACGGGTTATGGAAGAAGACGGCATGTCAGACGCCGACATGGTGCATGCCGAAGATCCGGTCCAGTTGGCGTCACTTTTCAGTGCGGATGCAATCTTGTATGTCACGATCCAAAAGTGGGAATCTCAGTACGCTGTGTTTGCGACCAACACTCAAATTGAAATTGATTATGTGATCAAAGATGGAAGCACGGGCGTTGAGCTCTGGAGCCACAATCAAAAAATGAATTACAGCCCCAGTCAAAACAGTGGTGGCGGCATTGCAGGCCTTATCGCAAATGCAATCACGGCAGCCACAGAAAAAGCAGCGCCAAACTATATCCCCCTGGCTCGCCAAGCCAACGCAGCAGCTTTCAACCCTCCTCACCAAGGCCTTCCCTCAGGCCCATATGCAAAGGCCTACCAACAAGATATGGCTGATTATTAAGGCGTCTTATTCATCCGCGCTTGGCGGGCTTGGGCTTTGAGGCTCCACCGGCTTTTTATGAAGCTTAGGGTCGCCCAGATTTCGCTGTCGGTCATGGATTCTTTAAACGGAGGCATACCGCTTTTAAAGCCCTTGGGGGCGTTGGCGGCACCACCGTTTTTTGTGTAGTTAAAATTCAGCTTGTCTGGATGATGCCATGTATGACCGCTGTCATCATGTGGCGGAGCCGGTAAAGTGCCATCCATTTTGGTGGTTTTCCAATTGGCTTGGCCTTCCAAGTTTTTACCATGGCAAGATGCACAATACTTTTGATACAAAGGCTCGCCCGCGACCACGGCGGCGTTGTTCGAAGCATCTGCGGTGTTAAAATTATCGGAACACGCCGCCAAAGCGAACAGCGCGAGACCCGATAATCCAGATTTATGTACATTTTTCCTCATTTTTTTGCCCTTCCTTAAGCCACACGAATGACCGATAACATACCACCAATGACGTGTTCTAAGATATGGCAATGAAAAAGCCAATCGCCCGGATTATCCGCAACAAAAGCAATTTCAGCCGTCCCACGCGGTTCCATCAAGACCGTATCAACCCACGGCTGGTGCGGTTTGTCCACGCCATTGGTTTTTAAAATGCGAAAGGCATGACCGTGCAAATGCATGGGATGGGGAAAACCCGTATCATTGCGCACCGTTATCACGTTGGTCGAGCCCAGCTTGGCGGTTAAAATTGGCGCCATTGCGGTGGTGTGCGCGGCAACACCGTTCAACGCCCAAACGCGACCGTATTTCACCAATTCACCAATGGGGTAATATGTGCCTTTGAATTCGGCCCCTTGCATTGACCCCATGGCCCCGCCATCGATGGTGATTTCATGGCGCACGGCGGAGCCCATATCCAATGGGCTGAGCGGATTGTCGGGAAGAGCCACAACCGGGCCTTGGGCTTTGGCGCGCACGGGTGTGGCGTCTGAATAAACCCCGTCAATCATGCGGTACACTTCACCTTGATACAAATCGTCGATAACACTGAACGTGTCGCCGGGCTTGCCGGAGCAATCCAAAACCACGTCAACCCGTTGACCGGGGGCGATGATCAATTGATTGTCTTTCGGCAAATGTGGCTCAACCGGATGACCGTCAAGGGCGATCACATGGGGTTTGTGATGTTCAAACCGCAAAATAAAGATTTTAGCATTGGCAACATTGGCCAAACGAATCCGAATACGCTCACCCGCACGAACCGGGAATGTTCCGGGAAGCTTGCCATTGACCGTGATGACATTGCCCGTGCGTCCGCCGTGGCTAACATCCATGCCCCGACCAAAGTCATTGCGAATCGTGGCGTCTTGGTTAAAGCGCCAATCGTCCAACACCCATGTTTCTTCGCGGTCGACTTTATAAGGCTCTTTTTCATCGATGATAAACACACCGCTTAAGCCCTTTGCCATTTGTTCGGACGTGTTCACATGGGGGTGATACCAATACGTCCCCGCGTCTGGGACCCTAAATTCATAGGTGAAGGATTCCCCCGGCGCGACGGGTTTTTGGCTGATGTCGGGCACACCGTCCATACCAATGGGAATGCGCAGACCATGCCAGTGCACCGTGGTGGGTTCATCCAGTTTATTTTCGAAATGAATGCGCACGGTGTCGCCTTGGGTGACGCGCAGGGTTTGTCCGGGAATTTGTCCGTTGTAGGAAAACACGGGCGTTTTGCCATATTTATCCGGCAAAATGGACGCCTTTGCGGGCTGGGCCTTTAAGGAAAACTCACGGACATTCGGTGTTGCCGCCAAAGAGGGCAGGGGCAACAGCGTTAAGGCCGCTGAGCCAACAAGGCCCGAAAGTACAGTACGCCGTGAAATAGATTGGGGAAGGTGTATATGTGTCATGGCTGCACCTTAAACATTACCAACACGGGAAGGTCAAACGGTTTGTCAAAACAGTATTGATGTTTATACTCTTGGTAAAATAGCTTCCAATATTTGAGGATAAATATGAAACTTTCAGACACTGCCCTTCTTCGCCAAAGTGCCTATATTGATGGGGCTTGGGTGAATGCTGACACCGGCGAAACCTTTGACGTTATAAATCCCGCCAGCTTGGCAAAAATCGCCCAGGTTCCCAAAATGGGCGCACTGGAAACCCGCCGCGCCATTGAAGCTGCGGACAAAGCCTTGCCTGCGTGGCGGTCTAAAACGGCGAAGGATCGCGCTAAAATATTGAAAAAATGGTTTGAACTGGTCATGGCGGCCAGCGATGATCTTGCCACCTTGATGACTGCGGAACAAGGCAAGCCGCTCGCCGAAGCCAAAGGCGAAGTGGTGTATGGCGCATCGTTTATTGAATGGTTTGGTGAAGAAGCTAAACGTTTGTACGGCGACACCATTCCGGCTCCGGCTGCGGATCGCCGCCTGATCGTCATTAAAGAACCCATCGGCGTGGTGGCTTCCATTACGCCGTGGAATTTCCCGCTGGCCATGATCACCCGAAAATGTGCGCCCGCCATGGCTGCGGGCTGTAGCGTTGTCGCCAAACCCGCTGAAGACACACCGCTGAGTGCCTTGGCTTTGGCCGAATTGGCGGATCGCGCCGGCATCCCCAAAGGTGTGTTCAACGTGGTCACGGGCGACCCCGTTGAGATCGGCGCCGAAATGACGTCAAACCCCATCGTGCGCAAGGTTTCGTTCACCGGGTCCACCAGGGTTGGCAAAATGTTGATGCGCCAATGTTCCGATACCCTGAAAAAAGTCTCGTTGGAACTGGGCGGGAATGCTCCGTTTATCGTTTTTGACGATGCCGATGTGGATGCCGCAGTCCAAGGCGCCATGGCGTCTAAATTTCGAAACACCGGGCAAACCTGCGTCTGTGCCAACCGCATATATGTGCAAGACAGCCTTTACGACAGCTTTGTTGAAAAAATGACTGCCGCCGTCAAAACGCTTAAAGTCGGGGACGGTTTTGAAGACGGCGTGTCCCAAGGCCCGCTGATCAATCAAGCCGCGATCGAAAAAGTCGAACGCTTGGTCAAAGACGCCGTGTCCAAAGGGGCAACGGTCGTCACCGGGGGCAATCGTCATGAATTGGGTGGAACATTTTATGAACCGACTTTGTTAACAAATGTAACCTCAGAGATGGCGTGCACGAACGAAGAAATATTCTGCCCCGTGGCAACCCTGTATCGTTTTGCGAACGAAGCCGATGTGATCGCCCAAGCCAACGACACCCGTTATGGCCTGGCGTCGTATTTTTACGCCCGCGACATTGGCCGGGTTTGGCGGGTGGCCGAAGCTTTGGAATACGGCATGGTTAGCATCAACGAAGGCGTTGTTTCCACCGAGCTTGCCCCCTTTGGCGGCATTAAAGAATCTGGCCTTGGCCGCGAAGGCGGGGCTCATGGAATTGATGAATTTGTGGAAATAAAATACCTGTGCATGGGAGGCCTTTAAGATGTCCGAATTTGATTATGACTTAATCACATTGGCGGTGGATCCGGCGGCGTAAGGGCTTCTCGTATGGCCGCCGAAACCGGAGCCCGGGTGGCAATTGTCGAAGAAAGTCGCATGGGGGGAACCTGCGTCATGCGCGGCTGTGTGCCCAAAAAATTGTTGGTGTACGCGTCTCATTTCGCCCATGCCTTTGAAGACGCCGAAGGCTTTGGTTGGGATGTGGGCGAGACCTTTTTTGATTGGCCCAAACTGATCGAAAGCAAAAACAATGAACTCAACCGTCTGGAAGCCATATACCAACGCCTGTTGCGCGACAGCTCGGTCGATATTTTAGACGGACGCGGCAAAGTCACAGGCCCCAACAGCGTAGACGTGGCGGGCAAGACCTATACGGCGAACAAGATTCTGATTGCCACCGGATCATGGCCTCATATCCCCCCCGTTCCCGGGGCCAAAGAAAATGCCATAACCTCGAACGAAGCCTTGGATCTGGATCGATTGCCCCAAAAAATCGTCATCGTTGGTGGTGGCTATATTGCGGTGGA